>DATCTP010000138.1:0-2602 GCA_036567885.1 Anaerolineales bacterium
AAATGTTGCCAACACCTTTCCATCTGCATAAATGGTTACTTTGGAAAAATCCTGTGAGGCAACCGCCTCCACGGAAAGTTGTTGAGCAGATAAAGCCAACTTCGGGGTGATGCGATAGGTTGTGTTCGGCGTTGGAGAAATCAACATCAATCCATTTGCGTTTCCCTGAAAGGGCGCAGGGCGTTGCAAAATGGTATTTTGTTGAAAATCTGCCAATAACGGCAGACCTTGTGAACGCGCCCACGGCTGCGCCTCGACCGGCAAATTCAAGGCGATGATAGATTTGCGCCGATCCGGTGGAGTAAAGTTATTAGCAAGCGAATTCGTCAGCGCGTCAATCCAAATCTGCTGATAGTACGTGTCGGTTTGAGTCGGCTCGGTGCCACTGATGAACCATTCCGGGCGCGTATAAGGACACGCCGAAGTTGGCAGTAAACCAGAAAGATCGCACACCGTCACCTGCTTCATTCCTTCGGGTCGAACGAAGGACTCATCGGGTTTGCCTGCCAATAAAGCGCGCATCGTTTCATTCCAAATCGGCGCGGCACCCGTTACGCCGGTGACATCATGCATGGCCTCGTAATTGCTGTTCCCCACCCAAACGCCGACCAGCAGATCGGGAGTGTAACCAATCGTCCAGTTATCGTGGAAATTCGTGGTCGTCCCGGTCTTGACCGCCGCGGTGTGGTCAATCTTCAATGTGCTGTTGAGTCCAAAACCGATTTGGCGGGCGCGGTCGTCGCTGAGGATGTCGCTGATGAGCCACGTCACACGCGGGTCAAAGACTTGAAGCGGCGGGGTCTTATCCTGCCTGTAAAGCAAATTGCCATCCGCATCGCGAATATCGAGGATGGAATAGCTGCCGGTGTAATATCCGCCGTTCGCCAAACTTCCATAAGCCGTCGAAAGTTGGAGCAGGCTGATCTCACCGCCGCCCAACACCAGCGAAAGATCATAATTCTGTGGGTCGCCGAGCGACGTGATGCCAAGATGATCCGCTAGATTGATCGTACTTTCAACGCCAACTTTCTTTAACGTTTGCACCGCCGGGATGTTCAACGATGAAGCCAGCGCTTCGCGCACCGACACCGGACCGTGTTCCTGACCGTCGTAATCTTTCGGCGTATAAGGCTGACCGTTGTGCGTGATAAAAGTTGTGGACACATCGAGGATGGAGGTGGCCGCCGTCCATGGGGCGGGTTGATTCGGACTCAACGCCAGCGCATAAATGAACGGCTTGAATGCCGAGCCGGTTTGGCGCGGCGAAGTTGCCATATCCAACGCGCCGTCAATGGATGGATCAAAATAATCTGCGCTTCCAACCAATCCGAGGATTTCTCCGTCCTGCGGATTCAAAATCACCAACGCCGCATTATTGACGTTGTGATTGATCGCGTTGGGTTTGGGTTTGAATTCCTCGATGTGGCGCGCCACGATTTGTTCTGCGAGTTGTTGTTCGTTCAAATCAAGTGTTGTTCTGACTATCAGGCTTTGATTCGGATTTAATTTTCCCGATGAGAACAACGCGTCGAGTTGATCTTTGATCAACCAAATAAAATGCGGCGCTTCAATCGGATACGGAGCCGGGTTATAACTCAACGGGGCGGACTCTGCATCAAGAAGTTGCTGATGCGTGATATATCCTTGAGCTTCCATCAATCCCAAGACAATTTGCTGACGCTGTTTCGCCAGATCGGGATTCGTAAATGGATCATAAAGTCCCGGCGCCTGCGGCAAGCCTGCCAGCAAAGCGCATTCAGGCAGAATCAAATCGCTGGCAGGTTTGCTGAAGTAAGTCTGCGCCGCAGCATCGACTCCATACGCCATGCCGCCATAATTGACTTGATTGAGATACAAGGCGAGAATGTCATTCTTTGATAATTTCCGAGTCAATTCCCACGCCAATACCGCCTCGCGTAGTTTGCGGCGCAAAGAGATTTCATCGCGCTCGTGTTGACTCAACAACAAATTGCGCGCCACTTGTTGTGTGATGGTACTGCCTCCAGCCACAACCTCGCCGCCGCGAATATCCATCCACAGCGCCCGGATGATTCCGCCGAGGTCAATGCCGGGATTGCTGTAAAAGTTTTTATCTTCGACAGCAATCGTGGCATCCTTCATACACTGCGGAATATTATCGAAGGATAGCACGGCATGACGTCCGCCCTGCCGTGGTAAAACATCATAAAGCAAACGTCCATTGCGGTCCGTAATACGAATACTAGGCATTTCCAAGTTTTCAGAGATTGAATTGACGGATGGCAAAGCCCAAAATACGTAAACCAACCATCCAAATAGAATAACAAAACCTATAAAAAAGAAAAACAAAAGTTTTTTCTTTACAGAGATTACACGGCCAATGAATCGCATACTCTCATTTTAGCGCGTATCGGCATGGAATTTTCGCTGCTCCGAAGGAACAAAAATACCGTCTTTCAACGGTATTTAGGAGCTGGGGGCAACGGATTTGAACCGCTACTAGCTGATCCAGAGTCAGCCGTCCTGCCATTAGACGAGCCCCCACTATGAAACACTTGTACCTTGTCCAGCGGAGCAGAATTCTAACACGGGCTAAACTTTGCGACAAGTCCGCGCTTTGTTA
>DATCTP010000139.1:0-5103 GCA_036567885.1 Anaerolineales bacterium
TTGGGCAGTCAACAAAAATCGAAAATCGCCGAATGGTCTTTCTTTTCTCGCTCCAGTTTTTTTACTTTTTGTCAGCAACATCGAAGGCTTTTTAGAAGTTCTACATAGTCAGGGAATTTTCTGGCATGCAAATTCCACTTCCAATTTTTGGACATGGCTGGGGATTAAGGATTTGAACCAGCCGCCGTCCCAGCCGTTGGCTTGGATTCCAGATCGCTTCTGGTGGTGGTGGCGCGCCTCACGCGTCGTCTCCGATTTTGATTTGAGAGGCAGCATTCAAGAAATCATTGACGAGTTTCCGTTCTTTTCTTTTTTGCTCGGCGACCTGCATCCGCATGTGCTGGCGATTCCGTTTAATTTGCTGGCGGTCGCGATAGCCTTGAATCTTTTTCTCGGCGGCTGGCGCGGTGAGATTCAATTATTCGGTTTTCGTTTGAGCATTAGCAAGACCGGTTTCTTATTTGCGGCATTGACGCTCGGCGGCTTGGCATTTCTCAACACGTGGGATATTCTCGTCGGCACGGCATTGATCGTCCTTGCATATGTTCTCTTCCGCGTCCATGAAGAAGGCTGGTCATGGTCGCGTCTCGAAGATGTCTTTGTGCTGGGCGTTCCGCTTGGATTGTTTGCATTCGTTCTTTATCTGCCGTTCTATTTCGGCTTTTCGTCTCAAGCGAGCGGAATTTTGCCGAACATCGTCAACCCGACGCGCGGCGCGCAGTTGTGGGTAATGTTCGCACCGTTCTTCATCCCGCTGATTGCGTATCTCGTTTATGTTTCATTTGGCGAAAAGCGAAAAGCTCGCTGGCCGCTTGCGCTTGGATTGGTTGTTGGCTTCGTTCTTTTGCTTTGGGCATTCTCATGGGCGTTGGGTTGGGGAGTTAACTTTATTGATTCGGTGACTGCCCAGCAATTTCTTCAATCGCAAGGGGTGCTGGACCTTCGATCTTTATTTGTTGCGGCGACGTTACGCCGTCTTTCGTACATCGGCGGTTTGTTGACTCTGCTTGCGCTTCTGACTCCCGCCATCGCGTTCCTCATCGCCAGCCGTCAATCCCCAGCCGACAACGAACAGCCATCAACCATTAACGATAATTCACTCACCATTCACCATTCACCCTCTGTTTTTATCTTTCTTCTCATCGCTATTGCTGCAATCCTCGTCATCGCTCCAGAATTTGTTTATCTGCACGATGAGTTTGGCACGCGCATGAACACCATCTTCAAGTTTTATTATCAGGCATGGCTGTTGTGGAGCATCGCCGCCGCGTTCGGAGTCGCGATCCTGCTTCAAAACTTGCGCCGCGCCTGGGAATGGGTTTTCCGAGTCGGACTCGTTCTCCTGCTGTTTGTTTCGTTGACATATCCGGTGCTGAGCGTGGCAAATAAAACCAATAATTTCAATCCAACTCTCGGATGGACGCTCGATGACTTCGCCCGCATCCAGCGTAATTCTCCCGATGAAGCCGCCGGTATTGACTGGTTGAAGTCCGCGCCGTATGGCGTGGTTGCCGAAGCGGTCGGCGGAGGCTATACCGCGTACGGGCGAATCTCCGAATATACCGGTTTACCGACGGTGATCAATTGGCCCGATCACGAATCGCAGTGGGGGCGCGGCGGTGCGGAACAAGGCACGCGTCAGGATGATATCAAAACGTTGTATACCACTCCCACCTGGTCCGCGGCGCAGGCGATCATAAACCAATATAATATTCAATACATCTATATCGGCGACCTCGAACGTTCCACGTATCCGGTGCAGGAAGACAAGTTCAGCGCCCATCTCGCGCAGGTTTTTCAGCAGGGCAATGTGACAATTTATGAAGTCAAGTAAAATAGAGGCAATCATTTTGTCATTGCGAGCCACGAGCAGAGCGAGTGAGCATGGCAATCTCCATCATAATGAGATTGCTTCGTCGCCGCAAAGCGGCTCCTCGCAATGACATCTGAATCGAATATCCAATGAAACCATTCCGATACCAAACCGTTCTTTATATCGCCGCATTTCTTTTGGCGCTTGCCGTCCGTTTGATTCGTCTCGGCACGTGGCCGCTGACCGACCTCGAAGCTCAATGGGCGTTGCAGGCGCTCGGCGTGGCGCAAGGCGCGCATCCCGCGCTCGGTTCGCAACCCGCCTATATTTTATTGACCAGCATCTTTTTCTTTTTCTACGGCGGCGGGACCAATTTCCTGGCGCGCTTTGTTCCGGCGTTAGTGGGATCGCTCATTGTCTTCGCTCCATTTCTTTTTCGGGAACGCCTCAAGCCCCGCCCCAGTTTGATCCTCGCCTTTTTCCTTGCGTTTGATCCAGGCTTGGTTGCGCTATCGCGCCAGGCAGGCAGTTCCATCCTGGCGGTGACGTTTGTTTTATTCGCATGGGGATTTTGGGAACGGAAGCAGGCGCGTTTCGCCGGTATCTTTGCGGCGTTGGCTTTGCTTTCGGGACCGTCGCTTTGGGAAGGTTTGCTCGGCCTCGGACTCGCCTGGGCGATCCGTCAGGCGCTGGAAGCGCGCCAGAAAACGGAATCCGCTCCAAGTCCCGCGCGAAGCGAATGGTTGTCTGCGTTGTGGTTTGGAATTGGGACTCTGCTGGTCGTTGGGACATTATTCTTTTTATCGCCGAATGGATTGAGCGCCTGGCTTGCATCACTGCCGGAATATCTGAGCGGCTGGATTCATCCATCGGGCATTTCCGCGGGCATGATGCTTTTCTCGCTGGTCGCGTATCAACCGCTGGCGGTTGCGTTGGCGTTGATCGCCACCGTGCGCGGCTGGATGCTTGGAAGCAAGCGCGTGATGCGCTTGAGCATTTGGGCGCTGGTCGCGTTATTGCTGGCGTTGTTCTATCCGTTCCATCAAGTGAGCGATTTGGCGTGGATGTTGATTCCGTTGTGGGCGCTGGCTTCGCTGGAATTGATGCGCGCCGTGAACATTCTGCCGGAAGAGCGGCGCCAAGTGATCGGCGTTGGCGCATTGACCGCATTCATTCTATTCTTCGTGTGGCTTCAATTTTTATCCATTACCACACTGCCGTTCCCGTCTTCGCTTGCCACAAGCCGGATTTGGTTGTTGTTCGGTTCGTTGGCGTTGCTGGTGATTTGTATTTTGCTGGTGGCGGTGGGATGGTCGGCGCGCGCCGCGCAGTTCGGCGCGGTGTGGGGCGTGGCGCTGGCACTGGGAGTCTATTCGTTCGGCGCGATGCTCGGCGCGGGAAACCTGCGTGTGGCGCTTGGTCAGGAAATGTGGACGGCGGATCGGACTCCGGCGCAGGCAGATCTGCTTTTGAAGGTCGCCAATGAGATGTCGGATTGGAGCAATAACAATATCAATTCTCAGCCGGTCACCATCGTTGGGATCGATTCGCCCGCCCTTGAATGGCTGCTGCGCGGACATTCCGTGACAACCGTCAATGCAGTACACGCATCCGCGACGCCGCCTCCACTGGTGATCTCAACGGATCAGAACAACCCGGCGCTGGCCGCGGCGTATCGCGGCGAATCGTTCGGTTGGAGACAAACGACATTGTGGGATAATGCCGCGGCGTCCGATTGGATGCGCTGGCTGGCATATCATCAGATGCCGCAAAGCACTGAGAAAGTCATCTTTTGGGTGCGGAACGATTTATTCCTCGATACGAAAGAGACTAAGCCTTAATCACCACAGAGTCACGGAGATCACAGGGATTAAGGAGAAAGTAAAAACTCTGTGTTCGCAGTGGTGAAAATTACGATGAAAAAGAATCCAAACATTATTGCGATTGACGGGCCAGCCGCTTCGGGCAAATCCACGCTCGGGCGGCGGCTGGCTGATTCGCTGGATTATCTTTTCTTCGATACCGGCGTGATGTACCGCGCCGTGACGTGGACCGCGTTGCAACGCGGCTTGGACCTCCGCAACGAAGCGGCGGTGACGGAATTAGCCGAGAAAATCCAGATTGATGTCTCTCCCGCTTCCAAGCCGGATGGACGCGCCTGTGATGTGATCGTTGAAAGCAAAGATATCACCTGGGAAACGCGCCGCCCCGAAGTCGACTCGAATGTTTCGGTTATTTCGGCGTATCGCGGTGTGCGGGCGGCGATGAGCAAACAGCAAAGAAGAATCGGCCAGCGCGGAAAAGTGGTGATGGTCGGACGCGATATCGGTACGGTGGTTTTGCCGGAGGCAGATTTGAAAATTTATCTCGATGCTTCGGCGCAGGAACGCGCCCGCCGGCGTTATGATGAAATCAAGACGCGCGGCGGCGAAGCCGATTATGATGACATCCTTGCCAGCGTCATCGAGCGCGACCGAATCGATTCGACGCGCGATGTGGCGCCGTTGCGCGCCGCCGACGATGCAGTGGTGATTGATTCGGATGCGATGAACGCCGATGAAGTGTTTGAGAAAGTGAAGAGGCTGTGCGAGTAGTCTGTTTGCAGAGTGTATGGTTGTTTCTTTTCATTAACCAATAATTCACACCTTGCCAAAAATTCTTTGTATAATCCAAACGGTATTTGCAAATCACCTCTATCTACTATTAGGAGAAACTATGAAATTCGGAATCCATAATCCCTCTTGGCTGTTCGGTTCTGATCAATACGAAATCTTCGAGGAAGTCAAACGCAAGGCGCAATGGGCGGAGACGCACGGCTTCACCTGGTTTTCACTGATGGATCATTTAATTCAAATCCCCGGCGTGGGCGTAGCGGATGAACCGTTCATGGAAGGCTGGTCCACTCTGGCGGCGCTGGCGGCGGTCACAACCAAGACGCGGCTTTCGCTTTTGGTCACTTCGGTCGGATATCGCAACCCGGCGCATCTGGCAAAGATCGCGGCCGGCGTCGATATCATCAGCCGCGGACGACTCACGCTGGGCATCGGCGCGGGTTGGAATGTCCAGGAATACAACCAATACGGCTGGGAATTTCCTGAGAAACCCGCCGTCCGCATCAAGCAGATGGAAGAAGCGATTCAACTTATTTTGAAAATGTGGAAGGAACCGCGCGCCACCTTCGACGGGAAATATTTCCATATCAAAGAAGCCATGCTCGAACCCAAGCCGGTGCAGAAACCGCATCCGCCCATTTTGATCGGTGGAAGCGGCGAACAACTGACCTTGCGCGC
>DATCTP010000140.1:0-5311 GCA_036567885.1 Anaerolineales bacterium
TCTGCTTTCATCGCCTCGATCGGATCAGACACAATCGGCAGATCTTCGTATTGAACCTGGATCAACCCAAGTGCGGCTTGCGCCGCCGCTTCATTTTGCGCCACGATGATAGCAATCTGGTCACCCACAAAACGAACTATATCGGTTCCCGCTTTCGATGAACCTGGTCCGCAAAGAACAGGCTGATCGGGAATTTGCAATCCATATTCGTTGGTTGGAACATCTTTGGATGTGTAAATGGCAACAACGCCGGGCGCCGCTTCGGCTTTGCTGGTTTTGACGCTTAATACGCGTGCATGAGGTCGTTCTGCAAATAGGATTTTGGCGTAGAGCATTCCCTTCATGGAAAGGTCGCCTGAATAGGCGGCTTCACCCGTCACTTTACCCCGGGCATCGATGCGTGGAAAAGATTGTCCAATAGCTGACATGCTAGTTCTCCGTTTCTGTGCTGCTTCTGTATTATACAACCGCTTTTCGCCGCCTTTTCCAATAGATGGTTATGGTATATTCAACTTATAAATAGAGGTGAGTGATGCCTGCTTTTGAATTCAATAACTTATTTGGTACAACAGGTCCGCAAAATATGCTCGATTATTTGCAGAGTCGCCTCGCGGCTCGTGATCTTTCTGGGGAAGAAGCGTTGGCGATGTTGGGCGCAGTTCATGAAGAATTGGATAGTTCGGCGAATACAGATCGAGATGCGTATCAAAAATATTCTGAATTTATGGAAGCATTGAAAACCGAAATGCCCGACGTTCACGATTATGTTGTCTCTGCTTGGGAACAACGCGGTGAAAATAAGGATAAAAAAGATAATGTGCTTGAAAGTGACGGTAATGTCGAAGGCAGAGAAAGAGTTGAGTCTAAAAGCCCCGAGGCTTTGAAAAAGAGCGATGCCGAGTCGCCTGAGGACAAAGAATCATCGTCAGAAGAAGGTGATGAGGATGAAGGCGGCGAGCATGAGCCGGAGGAGAATGAAGAAAAAGACGATGAAGCTATTGAAGAAGAAACGGAAGAATCCGGAGAATCTGAAGCGGAAGAATTAGGCGAGGCAGAAGAATCCGAAGAAAAGCCTGAGGATGAATCCGAAAAGGAAGAAGAAAAGGAAGACGGAGAAGAGTCGGAACCAGAGGAAGAGTCTGAAAAAGAGGAACAAAAAGAAAACGAAGCGGATGACGAGGAATCCGAAGAGGATGATTCGGAAAGTAAGGAAGAAAAAGAACCGGAAGAAGAAGGAAGTGAAGGCGAGGAATCTAAAGGGGAAGAAAAAGAATCGGAGGAAGAAGGCGGCGAAGAGTCCGAGGAAAAAGCGGAAGTGGGTGAATCCGATGAAGCAGCCGAAGCATCTGAGGAAAATGAGTCCGAAGGTGAAGCCGCTGGCGAGGCAGAACCTGCGGAAACGAGCGATGTCGAAACCGAACCGTCTGAAGAGGAAGAAGGCGGCGAGGCAGGTGCGGAATAGCAAAGTGAGCGAGGAAAATCCTCGCTCACTTTGAATTATCGTTTATATCGTTTTACTTTTACATTTGGCGGCGGCGCATCTTGCGGACCGTAACGCGGCGGAGCGATGGCTTTATAAAGGAGAGCGTTGCCGACCGATACAAAGGCTCCGAGTACAAGAGTGTAGAAAACGAAGAATACCAATGCGCCGTATAAGTTTGTCTGATTTTGGAGGAAGCTCAATATTGGATTAAGATATCCAACCTTCCATAACTCCGCCGGCATCACAGGATTGCCGAGCAGTTGGTAAGGAATATATTGTTGCGCCCAGGCATCGTTGACCGTTATCTCTGCGAATGCAAACGAAAGCAGCGGGACAATCACCATTAGCAAACAGCCAATGCCGCGCCACACCGGATGCGGACGGTTATCGCGTTTTTTCGGTTGTCGGATATTGGTTTGCGAATATTTTCCCATCAATTACCTCTCACGCCTTGATTTTACTCGCGTCTTCTATTGCCTGAACAATCTTATAGTAACCTGTGCATCGGCACAAGTTGCCGGTGATGGCTTGTTCGATTTCGTTTTTGGTCGGATGCGGTTTTTCTTCCAGCAATTTTGCGGCAGACATGATAAAGCCGGGCGTGCAATAGCCGCATTGCACCGCGCCATCTTGAACGAAAGCTTCCTGCACCGGATGCAATTGACTACCATTTGAGAGACCTTCCACAGTTACAATCTCGGCGCCATGGGCGCGCGGCGCGGGGACAAGGCAGGACATCACGGCTTTGCCGTCCAAGAAAACGGTGCATGCGCCGCACTCGCCCTCGGCGCAGCCTTCTTTCGTTCCGGTCAACAGTCCTTCTTCGCGAAGCAGGCGTAGAAGTGTTTTATCGAAACCGTTTTTGAAGACAAACTTTTTGCCGTTGATGATCGTTTCGATGGGCGCATTGGGAAAACGACTCTCGACTCCCAAATCTTTTCTTTCCACTTTTTCTTTTCCCCATAACAACACCGGGTCGTGCGGGAAGCCTTCCTGTTCGCGTTTATCCTGAATTGACTTTAAACCGCGTGAAGTGATCACACGCACTATTTCGCGGCGGTAGGATGCGCTGGCGCGCACATCGTCAATGGGACGGCTGGCGTTCATGGTGAGTTCGGCGGCTTTGGCGATGACTTCTTCGGACAGTTTTTTGCCGCGCAAATATTCTTCCGCTTCCGGCGCGTGGATGATGGTCGGCGCGACCGCCCCCAGCGTGATCGAAGCCGATTGAACGGTTCCCCATTTCAAAGTCAGGACCAGAGCGGCATTGACAAGTGAAATGGCCTGTGCGCGTCTCAATGCTAGTTTGATAAATGTGCCGCGTTGATCTTTGGTCAGCGCAGGAAATGAAATATCCACCAGCATTTCATCGGGCTGCATCACGTTTTTGCGAACGCCGGTATAAAATTCCTGCAAGGTCACTTTGCGTTCGCCGCGTGTGGACGCCAGTGTTACCGATGCGCCGAGTGCCATTAATGGCGTGATGGTGTCGTTGGCGGGCGATGCGGTGATTAAGTTTCCGGCAACGGTGCCGCGGTTGCGTATTTGCGGCGCGCCGACTTCCCACGCGGCGCGTGCCAGCGGATAGGCTCGCTCGCGAATTAATTTGGATGACGCACAATGGTTGTGGGTGACCATCGGTCCCAGATGAATCACGTTATCTTCGTCCAGCGTGATTTGGTTGAGATCGGGAATGCGCGTCACGTCAATCAGCGTTTCGACGCCTTTTCGGACTCCGCGTTCGAGTTCGAGGATCAAATCGGTAGCGCCGGCAACGACGCGGGCGCTCTCTCGCTTTTCAGCGAGAATGTTCAGAACTTCATCGGTAGAGGTTGCGTTTATGTAATTGTGCCACATACCATGTTTTGTACCATAAAAATAAAAAAAGGCACAGACCTTATTTTGAGTTGTCTGTGCCTGTTAATGCATGTCATTGCGAGTCTTCGAGAAGCAATCCCCTCACGAGATAGGAGATCACTTTGCTTCGCTCGCAACGATATTCGTCATTTTCCGCTTCCGGTGAACGCTTCTGAGCGGCGGTTGAATGTGTCCACGGCTTGGCGGGCAAGCGTGGTGATGTTGCGGATGGCGGCGGGCAGTGCCGCATCGTCGCCCATGCTGGCTTCGACGTTATCCAACCCGTGTCCGATCTGATCGGAGAGATCGAAGAAAGCCAGATCGAAATTGTAAAGCTGCTCGAGTTCCTTCTCGTTGATCTTGACCGCGTCGAACACACCGGAATAACCGCGCGCCGCGGTGCTGATCTTATCCATGAAAGTCCGCATTTGGGTGACGGCTTTTTCCATTTCGCCGACCACTTCGATCTTGCCCGCGCTAACCAGGTCGGACTGCAAGCCGGATGCGCGCTTGACCAGCTCGTCGAACCTGCGCGCGATGGTGTCGCGCACGAGTTTGTCGGCATCGCGCCGATTCTGTCGTTCGACATAACCGCTAAAGCCGGGAATGTACGATGCCAGTTTTTTGAACGGATCCATCTGGCCGCTTACGTTTTGATACATGTCAGTCATTTGTGCCTCCTGCGTTGATATACGAGTTGCAATTACTTTAGTCGCATGAACAGATTACATTATAGTCTGAGTTTCTGGTTATAATCAAGAAAGCCATTTGTCCTATTCAGAGATATTTCATGGCAGGAAAATAAATTAACTTCTCTCGTTCAGAGAGTAAAAAATCAAACGCTCGATGGATAAGTCCCTCGGGCAAGGAGAACATAATGACCACTGATATTCAATCCTTATTGGGGAATAAGGCGGAAAGCCTGCTTGGCTTCAAATCGCCCAAGATTCCCAAAGAACGTTTGCATCTGCCCGGACCCGATTTTGTGGACCGCATTTTCATGCAATCTGACCGCAATAACCGCGTGCTCGGCAATTTGGCATGGATGTATCGCAACGGGCGTCTCGGCGGAACCGGCTATCTTTCCATCCTGCCGGTGGATCAGGGTATCGAGCATTCAGGCGGCGCGAGCTTCGCAAAAAACCCGGATTACTTCGATCCTGAAAACATTGTCAAACTTGCCATCGAAGGCGGATGCAATGCGGTCGCGTCCACGTTCGGCGTGTTGGGAATTGTAGCGCGCAAGTACGCAAATAAAATTCCGTTCATTGTAAAGGTCAACCACAATGAACTGCTGACCTATCCCAATAGCTTTGAGCAGATTCTGTTCGGCTCGATCAAGGAAGCGCATGATATGGGCGCGGCGGCGGTCGGCGCGACGATTTATTTCGGCTCGGATGATTCGCATCGCGAGATCATCGAGATTGCGCAGGCATTTGCCCTCGCACATGAACTGGGTATGGCAACGGTATTATGGTGCTATCTGCGGAATCCGGCTTTCAAGAAAGATAAAGACTATCATGTGTCCGCCGATCTCACCGGCCAGGCAAATCATCTCGGCGTGACGATTGAAGCGGACATCATCAAACAGAAACTTGCGGAAAACAACGGCGGTTATATCGCTTTGAATGCCGACGGCGTTTCGTTTGGAAAATATGACAAGCGTATCTACAGCGAATTGACCAGCGACCATCCGATTGACTTGTGCCGTTATCAAGTGGCGAACTGCTACATGGGCCGCATCGGACTCATCAACAGCGGCGGCGCGTCCGGCGAGAACGACTTTGGCGAAGCCGCCGCGACAGCTGTGATCAACAAACGCGCAGGCGGCACGGGACTCATCTCGGGACGCAAAGCTTTCCAGCGCCCGATGGCGGAAGGCGTGAAACTGTTAAACACTATTCAGGATGTGTATTTGGATAAGAGCATTACAGTTGCATAAACTAAATGAGCGCTGTCGGAAGACAGCGC
>DATCTP010000141.1:0-4046 GCA_036567885.1 Anaerolineales bacterium
GAGAACAAGAATATTTCCTATCTTCCGATGATCGGCGTGCGGATTTCTGTTTTCGGTGTCAGCTATTTCACGATTGGTCCGCAAGTCGGCGGTGAACCATTGCAAGTCATTTATCTCCAGCGCAAATATGGTTTGACCTACACGCGCGCCACCGCCACCGTCGTGATGGATAAACTTCTCGAAATGCTGGCGAACTTTATTCTGCTGGTGTTTGGTTTAACGGGAGTCGTCCAGGCTGGGATTCTATCGAAAAGCGGCGAACCGCCGCTCGCGAGTCTGATCGTGTTGTCGGCTTTGGTCGCATGGCCGTTGATCCATATCATCCTGCTTTATAAGAAAATGTATCCTTTGTCCGCATTTCTTCAAACAATGTCTTTCATCCGACATACCAAAGCAATTCGATTCATCCGCGCCGCAGAACATTTGGCGGGACGATTCTGCCAGCGGCGGACGCGCGCCCTGCTCGCCGCGATCGTTGTTTCGGTTTTTGCTGCTGCGGGAATGGTAAGCGAATATTTTCTGATGACGTCTTTTCTCCAAATCCATTTGTCCTTCTGGCAGACGGTCGCGGCGTGGACGGCAGGCTGGCTCTCGTTTCTCGTGCCGTTGCCCGGCGGATTAGGCGCATTGGAAGCGAGTCAGGTTTTCGCGTTGGGCTTCTTTGGAATCTCAGCCGCTTCCGCCATCAGCATGGCATTGGTCATGCGCGCACGCGATTTGGTGATCGGCGGCCTCGGCTTATTTTTGGCGAGCCGCAGTATAAAATATAAATCAAGGAGAGAGAAATGAAACTAAAGACATTCGATTATTTCATCATTGTACTGGTGCTTGCGACGGCGGTATTGCATCTCGCCGCGGCGTTTGACCGTGTGCTCTTCCCGGCTGGAACTCCCGATCCGTTATTCACGTTGAACGGACTCGGTTATTTGGGATTGCTCGGCGCGTTTTACTTGCCCATTCCCTTCTTTCAACAGCGGCATAAATTGGTCTGGCAGGTTTTGTTCGGATATATCATCTTGACCATTATTGCATGGCTGGTCATTTGGGTCGGCATGAATGTGATTGCTGGCGGTATGCCATTCTTCAGCCACGATTCGATTTATGGTGTTCCAGCCAAGATCATTGAACTTGTTCTCTTATATCTGCTCTGGCAAGAAAAACCGTAGCCAGTGATCAAGGGGGTAAAATAAGTCATGCAGCGTAAAACCATTTATTTCACCGCGCCGAAACAGGTCGAACTCCGCGAGGAGCCTCTGCCTGTTCCCGGTGCGGATGAAGTCCTGGTCGAGACTCTTTGCTCCGCTATCAGCGCGGGAACGGAGATGCTGGTTTATCGCGGCGAATTTCCCAACCAAGTAGATGCCATTGATTCGATCAGCAGTGGGCTTCATTATCCAACCTCGTACGGCTACGCAAATGTGGGTCGAATAAGAGAAATTGGAAAAACAGTTAATGAAGAATGGAAGGATAAATTAGTTTTTTCATTTCAATCACATACTTCGCGCTTCATCACCAAGCCTGAATCTCTGATTCCGATTCCCGCGTCACTCGCGCCGGAAGCGGCTTGCTTTCTTCCGAACATGGAAACCGCCGTCAATTTGATCCAGGATGCCGCGCCGATTTTGGGTGAACGCGTTTTGGTTTTGGGTCAAGGCGTGATCGGTTTACTGACGGCGGCATTGCTGAAAGAATTTCCACTCGAGACGCTGGTCACAGCGGATCGTTATCCGATTCGCCGCGAAGCCTCGCTGGCGCTTGGCGCCACTGCCTCGCTCGACCCGGCTACGGATGATTTCTGCGAGAAGGCATTGAGCCATTGTCATGCCATGCTGATTCCGCACCGCGACGTGAAGGAACTTCCCAAACGCGGCGGCTTCGATTTGACTCTGGAATTGAGCGGCAATCCTTCGGCGCTGAATGACGCGATTGCGGTCACAGCGTTCAGCGGACGAATTGTGATCGGCTCATGGTACGGCGATAAGCGCGCCTCAATTGATCTCGGCAGTGTTTTCCATCATTCGCGAATTAAATTGATCTCATCGCAGGTCAGCACGATTCCACCAGAGTTATCCGCGCGCTGGGATAAACAAAGACGCTTCGAGGTCGCGTGGGAGGCGTTGAAACGCATCCAGCCGCAGAGATGGATCACGCATCGTTATCCATTAGAAGAAGCAAAACAAGCTTATAATCTTTTAGACAACTCGCCAGAAACTGCAATCCAGATTATTTTTCAACATTAGTACACCGTAAAGTAAATTTTTGAAGGTTTTGACAAAAACAGCCTGGTCGGTGAAAATGGCAGGATGAAAAAACAACATGTCCAACTTAGTCCAGCCGATCGAGAATATCTCGAAACCCTGATCCGACAGGGAGAACAAACCGCCAAAGCCTATCGTCGAGCACTGGCCTTGTTGGAATTGGATCGCGGACAAACCTATACCGAGGTGTCCCAAACTCTGCATGTCACGATTGCAACCTTATCAGTTTGGGCGACAAAGTATGGTGAAAATAGATTGGAAGCGTTGCAAGATCAACCTCGCTCAGGGCGACCGATTGAGATTGATGGAACCCAACGAGCCAAGATTACGGCGCTGGCATGTAGTACACCACCAGAAGGGTATGGCCAGTGGAACTTGCGACTGCTCGCCGCGAAAGCCGTGGAACTGGAATACTGCGAACACATTTCCCACACCGAGGTGGGACAGGTGCTGAAAAAAACGAACTGAAGCCACATCTCAAACGCACCTGGTGTATTGGAACGCTGGACAGTCGCTTTCTGGCACGCATGGAGCAAATCCTGGGACTCTATGCTTTGCCTTACGATCCGCTTTATCCCGTAGTTTGCTTCGATGAACGGCCTTGCTTTTTGATTGGCGATAAAGTCGAACCGTTGGCGCTCCAAACAGGAAAGGTTCGCAAAGAACATTATGCCTATGAAAAATTCGGCTCGTGCGCTTTGCTGGCGGCGATTGAGCCATTGACTGGTAAACGATTGGCGCAGGTACATCCGCAACGCACCAAACGAGAATACACGCTCTTTTGTCAGGCCTTAGCCAACATGTTTCCTGACGCCATCAAGATCCATTTGGTGCAAGACAATTTGAACACGCACGATACCAGCGCCTTTTACGAAAATCTACCTGCGGACGAAGCTCTGGCGTTGGCAGAACGATTTGATTTCAATTTCACGCCAAAATCCGCCAGTTGGTTGAACATGATCGAGATCGAGTTTTCTGCGCTAGCTCGCCAATGTCTTCATCGCCGTATTCCAACGGTTACACAACTGGAACACGAAATTCTAGCTTTAGTACAGGAGCGTGAGGCCAAACACATCAAAATCAATTGGCAGTTTTCTATTCAATCGGCGCGCACCAAACTTAACTCACATTACACTGCTGTTCAAATCGACAACAAGAAATTCGTAGAATCTTAATTTACGGTGTAATTAGGAGGCAAGGTAATGAATATTGAGAATGCTCAAATTGCTGGAAAGAATGGTAAATATAAAAAGGCACTTGAGCTTTATAAGCTTGCATTACAGGAAAATCCAAATAATGCGGAAGCACTTGCAGGCTTGGCATTAACTCACGTTTACTTGAAAGAAAACGATTCTGCTTTTGCCAGAGCAACTGAAGCAATTCAACTTGACCCAAATCAGCCGCTTGCCCACATCGCATTAGCATCAGTTTACTTTTCAAAAGGACAACTCGAGCAATATAAAGAAGAAGTTGAAAGGGCATTTGCGCTTCAACCATTTTTTTACGAAGTTGCCTGCACTTATGCAAGGATGTTGCTAAACGATAAAAAGATTAATGAAGCTATTCCGCTTTTCGAGAAAATCATCGAATCTAACCCCCAAAAAGTGTGCCCACATTATCTTTTAGGCTTGGCATACACTTACAAGAAGCAATATAAAGAGGCCTTCAGGGAGTATCTTAGAGCTTTTCGAGTACAGCCTTCTTACCATATTGGAGTCACGTTATTGATAGGATTACTCAACTACTATCGGCTAAAGCCGATAGGTTGTGTAGCGGCGGACAAGCCGC
>DATCTP010000142.1:0-6702 GCA_036567885.1 Anaerolineales bacterium
GCGGCTGTTATTTTCTCGGTCAGCGGTTTGGTTGTCGGCGGATTGCAAGCCAACGAACATTTCCTTTTGCCCGCGCTGGCTCCCATCCTTTATAACGTTGGACAGATTTTTGGCGCGGCGATCCTCGCACCAGCCACGCCGCTTCATTTCGGACCACTAGCTTTGCCAGCATTCAACCTCGGCGTTTATGGATTGGCTTATGGGGTCATTCTCGGCGCGCTATTACATCTTCTGATTCAAATCCCCGGCCTCGTCCGTTATCATTTCCATTGGACGCCATCCATCAAGATCAATGACCCGGCGATGATCACTGCCTTGAAAGTGATTGGTCCGCGCGTGGTGACGGTGCTCTTCGTCCAGTTGATGTTCGTGGCGCGCAGTTATCTCGGTTCAATGCTCGGACAAACCGGCGCGATCACGTCCCTGACTTACGGCTGGATGATCATGCAGGTTCCCGAAACATTATTAGGAACAGCAATTGCCACTGCGATGTTACCGACTCTTTCGGAACTCGCGGCACGCGCCGACTGGAGCGGATTCCGTCAAACAATAGAAAAGGCGCTCCAAGTTTTGATCGCGTTAACTCTGCCGGCCGGCGCGATCATCGCCGCCGGGATTCATCCGTTGTTGCGCGCCGCCTTCCATTTCGACGAAGCCGGGACGAATTTATTGACCACCACCGCCCGCATCTACATGCTGACGTTATGCGGTTACGCGCTCCAGGAAGTGGCGGCGCGCGCCTTCTACGCGCGCAAGGAAGCATTGATTCCGTTAGCGACGGTTGTCGTTCGATTGCTTACTTATTTAGTCATTGGAATTTCTGGATTGATCTTCTTCAAATCCATCGGCGCGCCGGTAATCGCCATCGCTGAACTTTCATTGACCGTTGAAGCCATCGTGATGCTGGTCATTCTCAAATATCGAATGAAGGAACCGATCAAGATTGACGGTGTCCTGCTCAAAGGGCTGGTCGCCGCTTTGTTTGGCGGCGGCGCGGCATACGTTCTGGCTGTGATACTGCCGGGCGGCGCGGTCATCACCGCCATCGTTGGAATGCTGGTCGGCACGATCATCGCACTGGCGATTGTATCCAAAGAGGTTCGCCTGTTTTTGAAGTTAGGAAAGGATGAGAATACGGAAGGCACAAACACCCCGTAGAGTATAATAACCGCCATGTCCGAAAGTATAGAATCTACTCAACCCATGAAATCTTCCAAGAAAACGTCGCGGGGGCGATCCATTTTGATCGGAATCCTCGGCGTTATTATTCTGCTCGCACTGGCTGGCTGGGGCGGCTATCAAAGCGCCATCGCCACGCGCCTCCAAGCCAAAACAGTATTGATCAATGGTCAATTGATGGATCAGTTCCAACGCGCGTTGGTGGATGAACAGTTCAAACGTTACGATGACGCCCAACAACGTTTGCAGTTTATCATCCAAAACGATCCGTCGTTCCCGGGCGCGCAAACGGAAATGGCGAAAATCCTGGTGTTGCAGAGCATCCCCACCGCGACACAAACCCCGACTCTCACTCCGACTCCGGATGTGCGCGACCAACAAGCGATGCTGACCACCGCCCAGCAACTGGTCGCTACTGGCGATTGGCCCAACGCCCTGACTGAATTGGATCAACTCCGCAAGAAAGATCCTTCCTTCAACGCATCCCAAGTGGATGGCATGTATTATTATACGCTTCGCAACTACGGCGTGGATTTAATCCAGAAGCAGGGCAACTTGGAAGGCGGCATTTATGAATTGACGCTGGCTGAACGATTTGCCCCGCTCGATAAAACCGCCAGTTCATTACGAGACGGCGCGCGGCTCTATCTCGATGCGGCCAGCTTCTGGCAATTGGATTGGGCAACAGCTGCCAACGAATTGTCGCAGGTGTTTAGCGCGTACCCGGCAATGTGGGACGGCACGATGACCGCCGCCCAGCGGTATCAATTCGCGGCAGAACGATACGGCGATGAGCTTCTATCTCAAAGCAAATTCTGTGATGCGGTCAAGCAATATCAGGCGGCACAAGCCATTGGGAATCTTGACGAGACAGCGGCGAAGGGTTTAAATCAGGCATACCAGAAATGCTATCCGGCAACAGCAACACCCGGCATATTACCCGTTACTCCTGTTGCTACTCCATAATAAATGCCGACCGTTCCTGATTGGGCGCTTGCCGTAACGTACTGGATACATTTTCTAGCCGCGGTTACTTTGGTTGGAAGTTTGGTCGCGACCTCGATCCTTGTTTTGCCCGCCGCGCAGACTCTTGACCCGTTGGATCAATTGAATTTAATCGCCTCCATCCAAAAGCGGATGGAACCCGCGGCCTGGCTCAGTTTGAGCCTGCTCATCGTGACTGGTCTCTTCCAAATGAGTCTCAATATCCATTACAACGGATTTCTCTCCGTAAGCAGTCAATGGACGATTGCCATCTTGGTCAAGCACATTCTGGTGGTCACGATGATCGTGGTCAGCGCAGTGCAGACGTGGGACACCATGCCGTCTATCCGGCGGTTGTTGTTGAGAAAAGAAAAAGCGAACAAGGAAGAAGCGTCGAAGTTACAACGCCGCGAAGCCTGGCTTTTACGCGCCAATTTGATTCTGGCAATCTTGATTTTGGGAGCCACGGCATTTATGCGAGCCGCGTAGTTTATTTGGGAAAAAGATAGAAGACATTCGGCTGATCAGAATAATAATAGATCACGATCCGGGCAGGATAATCTTTTTTCAGGGTGAGGTCGGAATTACGGTCATGCGAAAGCGCAAAGATAAAGGGCGACGTTAGATCGGCGTTTTCCAATTCGAGCAAGCCGCCGTAATCCGTCCACGAATTACGGAAATGCACAACCACCAAGGCGGGTGTTAGAGATTTTGCAGTAGCCGTCTCAAACGGAATCAACATGGAACGGCTGATTCCGTACAGATCGGTCATCTCGTTAAATCGCTTCGGCAAATAAACGATCAAGTTGTAACCGACCAGGACGACTCCCAACAAGACAGTCGCAACCTGCATCCATCTTCGCATCGGCGCGGACCGGATGACTTGCTCCGCCAACCAAAACATCCCCGCCGCGCTGACCAGCGCCACGCTATAGAAACCTTCGTAGTAATAACGGGGACCGAACAAATTCGACCCGATCCAATACGCCATATAAACCAAAAGCAAGGATGGAAAGACCAAAGCCATCAGCCATCTGCGCCCATCGCGCCCCAAAGACCACGCGCCAAACGGCAGGAACAGCCACGAAATATGACCCCAGCCAAAGAAATCGCCCCAGCCTGCTTTCATACTGCTTTGCAAATTGAACCACGCCCAATATAAATTATGTCCGCCTGCTTCGCTTCCAACACCGGGACCGAACCCGACTTTGTCATAAGGCCACCAAAACGTGTATGGATTCAATAACGGGTTGCCGGTTACGGCGAACTGCCAAAGCGGAATCAAAGCCGTGACGATAACGGTCACAAAGCCGATGGTCAAGATGCGGATGCGAGCAGATCGATCACCGCGCGCGAGCAAGATGATTCCATGAATGAAGAATGGCAATCCTACTCCAACTGCGGTTAATGGACGCGTCATTGCCAGGACGCCGAGGCTGAGTCCCGCCACAGAAACGGTCAGCCACACAGGAGGCTTTCTCACGACAAAGGCATGAATTCCACTAAGTTTCTTCGTGAGTACAAGATTATCCTTTGTGCTCTCCGTGTCTTTGTGGTGAAAAGTATCCAGCCATGCCAGCACAAACGCCAGACTCAAAAACAACGCCCATGAATGGGACAGCAACGAACCGGAGTTGAGCAAAAAGAATGGCGAGCTGAGCGTAAGAAAGGCGGCTAACAATGCAATGCGTTCATCGAAAAGTTTTTTGCCAAGCTGATAGGTTAACCATAGACTCAGCCCGGCGAGAATCGGGTTGACCCAATCGCGTGCGCGAAGAAGCAAGCTAAACGTCAGCAACATCGGCCAGCCCAACGGATATTTCCCAAACCGCTGACCGTGGTAATCCACCACAAAAGGAACCAGCATAAGTTTAGGATCGGGCGGAGAAGGCAGAGTCAATTTCCCCTGCGCAAGAACCTGCGCCTGCCAAACGTAAGCCATCTCGTCTTCGATGTGAGGCATCCGGTTGAACACGCGATCCTCGACCAGATATGCCGCAGCGATTGCAACGAGACTCAAAAGAAGCGCGATGCGGTCAATACGTGTCATTGTTTTTATAACGGAGGCACGACAGCAATATGCGCCTGCGTATCAAATTTGAATTGGTTGTTGAACCGCGTTTGCCGTCAAATCATACGCCATTGCGCCGGTAATTTTCACCGGCACAATCTCACCCACTTTTACTTTTGCCTCAACCAAAACCATGCCATCAATTTCCGGCGCGTCGCGATAGGAACGCCCAATCGAGATGCCGTTATCGTATCCTTCGATCAAAACATCCAGCGTCTTGCCGACATACGATTGATTGATCTGAAGCGAGATGGATTGTTGAAGTTCCATCAGACGTTCATAACGTTCCTGCTTGACTTCAGCCGGAATCGGGTCGCCGAGCGGCTCGGAAGTCGTCCCCGGCTCGAACGAAAATTGAAACGTGCCGACGCGGTCGAAGCGAATCTCTTTGACAAAATCCATCAACGCTTGAAATTCTTCTTCGGTCTCACCGGGATAACCCACAATGAAAGTTGTGCGAATGGCAAGGTTAGGAATGGATCCACGCATCTTTTCCAGCGTTTTATGAACCCAATCAATATTCGACGGACGCTTCATGCGATATAACGTTTTTGGGTGCGCATGTTGAAGCGGCATATCGAGATACGGCAAAACCTGTTTGCGCGTGGACATGACTTCGATCAAGCGGTCGGTGACATAACCGGGATACGCGTACATGATGCGGATCCAATCCATATCCGGGACAGCATCTGCTAATTGTTCCAAGAGAATCGCAAGCCCATCCTTCATACCGAGGTCATGACCATAATCAGTGGTATCTTGCGCGATGAGAATCAGCTCACGCACACCATCATCATGCAGACGACGCGCTTCGTCAATGATGGTTTCCATTGGACGGCTGACCGCCGTTCCTTTAATCAGCGGAATGGCACAGAATGCGCATGGACGGCGGCATCCGTCCGCGATCTTGAGATAAGCTGAAGCACCGGCAATGCTTGCTCGAACAGTATCCGCTTCGTCGGTCCCGACGGTTGCGGCTTCGGTCGGCAAATGATACAACGGTTGAGGATGAGGCGAAGCGCGCAGCTCACGCACCACTTGCACAATATCCATCCAGCGGCGCGTACCGAGGATGCCATCAATGCCTTGAACTTGCTTTGCCACTTCCGCGCCATAACGTTGAGTCAGACATCCCGCCGCAATCAAAAGCTGACCGTTATGTTTTGCTTCGGCAAGCTCGCGCAATGTGTTAATCGATTCTTGTTTTGCCGGACCAATAAAGCCGCAGGTGTTGACGATCAAAACGCCCGCCTTGCTCGGATCATTCACGGCGCGATAACCATCACGCAACAATAACTGCGCCATCGAATCAGAATCAACAGTATTTTTCGCGCAACCTAAAGACACTAAATGAAAAGTTTTTGAAGACAAGTTTATCCTCCGGCGGTAGGTGTCGGTGTTGAAGATGGAGTGCGGGTCGGCGTGGGAGAAAAGCGCGGTGTGATCGTGCTGCTCGGCAACGGTGTCGCGGTTGGAGTCACAACGCCTTGAGCCGTATAAATATTATCCACCACCTGACCAAAGGTTCCCATCGCTCCGAGATTATTACCGTTATAAGTAATGGAGAGTCCCGAAGCGCTTCCGACCAAAACTTCGATTTGTTTCTTCGCTTCGTATGGATACGCCGTGCCGGGCACCGCCTGACCATCGAATTGAATTTCTCCGTCCACGATCACACGCATATACGTGCGTTCGACCGCGATAATATTGAGTTCCACATTGATATTGGCGGGCAATGTGGGAGTGTCGGAAGTTGCAATCGGCGTAAATGGCAGGGATGTTGTATCCTGTGCGGGAATCAGCGTCACTTGCTGGGAAATGGTGGGCTGTGAAGTCACCAACAAAATGTTCGGGATGGCCGGAGCAGTCACCTGCGGATAAAACTGGGAACGCATTACCACCACACGGCTTACGCCCCAGATCGTAAAAAGGATCAGAAGAATGATCATGCCGCCGCCGATCAATAAATCACCGGCGATAAATGTACTCAACGGCGGAACCTTTTCATTGACTTTGATCGGTTTGCCGCGCGCCGGTTTTTGCGGAAACCGTTCGCGGCGCCGCGCCTGCAACCCATCCGCAAAACGCAGCAAAAGCGAATCGACCTCGAGGTCCAAAAAGCTGGCGTAGTTGGCGAACATCCCGCGCGTCTGCACCGTCGAAGGCAACTCCTCCATGGCGCCGCGTTCCAGGGCACGCAAAAATGCCGCGCGTACATGGATGTGCCGCTCTACTTCCTCAACGGTCAAGCTGAGCATTTCGCGCCGCTCTCTTAGTTGGCTTCCCAAATCGTTAAAGATTTCCTGCGATAATTTTTCTGAATCAACAGGCTCGACGATTGGATTGAATTCCTCGGTCTTCGACTCGATCGTTTCCTCTTGAGTTTCCGCTTTTGATTCGTGCCCCGTTTCTTGCTTGACGCCTCGACCTCTCGACAAACTCCGGGCGATGTTTTGCCGAATGCGATC
>DATCTP010000143.1:0-7345 GCA_036567885.1 Anaerolineales bacterium
ACACTCGCTTTGCTGGCTCGGATCAAATCCTGCGGCGTGATGAAAATCTCTTCACCCCATTGTCCGGCACCGACTCCTAAAATCGGTTCATTGATCAATGACGCTTCGAGAAATGACCGAAAGCCTTCTTTCTGCCAACTGAACGGCGGGATTGATCCGATCACATAACCGGTCGTTTCTTTGACGGCTTCCGGCGCGGCCATTTGGATATTACGCGAGCCGATGGCTTTTTTCAGATTGCCGGAGACCGCGTTCTGGTCGCCGCCAAGCATTACCAGCACGCGCTCGCCGGTATCCGCTTGGAAGATCAACGTCTTGACCGCTTGCCGTTCGGGGAAACCCAACGCGTTGGCAACGTTTGCCGCGCCTTTCTCTGTTTCAGGCGGAAAACTTTTGGCTTCGTATGGAATGTTGAGCAAATCAAGAAAAAGATGAGAAGGTAGTTTCATAGGTTCCATTCCTTGCGAATCACCGCAACAATTTCTTTTGGCGTTTTCGAGATGTTAATTGTCAGCGCGTCGCTAGGTTCTTCCAGAGCGTCAAACTGACTCTTTAACATTTCTGCTTTCATGTAATGATTCTTGCGTTCTTTCATGCGCGTTCCGATTTGCTGATAACTTCCATATAGATAGACAAAATGAACTTCATTATTGATTTGCAGAACATCTCGATATTCTTGCTTCAACGCAGAACACGCCAACACAACAGATTGACTTGCTTCAATGTTTTGATTCAACAACTCACGCAGACTCATTAACCAATCCGCGCGATCTTCATTGGTCAACGCAACGCCGCGTGACATTTTGTCTCTGTTTGCTGCTGAATGAAAATCATCGGCATCGAAAAATTTCCAACCGAGTTCGTGGGCGAGCCTTTGTCCAACCGTGGTTTTACCCGCGCCTGAAACGCCCATTATGATGATGATCATAGTGCGCTAATCGTGCGCCTCTTCAATTTCGGCTTCGACTTTACTGCCGCGCGTGGATAAATAAATTCCAATTAGAATCAAGACTCCGCCTGCGATCACGATAACGGTCGGAGTTTCCTGCAAAATAAAATAGGCAAGAATGGAAGAGCCAATCGGCTCACCGAGCGTCATCACGGCTACGAACGCCGCAGACAAATAGGCTAATGCCCAATTGTAGGTTGAGTGACCGATCAATTGCGGTACGAGCGCTAACAACAAAATCCAAACATATGTAAGCCAGTGATAACCGAATAGGTTTTCTCGCACAACGAGCACGATGATCAACAGACATACCGATGCCATTCCATACACTAAAAAGATGTAGGGTACAAGCGACATCTTCACGCGCAACTTGCGTCCGATCATAAAATAGCCAGCCACCATCCACGCGCCGACCAATGCCAGAAAATTTCCGAATAACATGCGTCCATGCAGAACTTGACTCAGCGATGGACAGACAATGCCGCTGTTCCACGAACATGCATCAGCCAACCCGATGATGATGCCGCCAACCAATGCAAAACTCATCCCGATCAATACCGGACGAGTGAGCGGCTCCCGTAAAAAGAATGGCGAGAGCAATGCCACCCATAACGGTCCCGTGCTGACGAATACAACTGAACTTGCCACGGTCGTATATTCCAGCGACGAAATCCATGTGGCGAAATGGATGGCGAGAAACAAGCCGGATAACAAACCAAGCAACAGCTCGCGGCGAGTCAAAGCTTTCAGTTCGGCGCGGTGACGCGTCCATGCAAGCGGGGCAAGCGCGAGGCTGGCAAATGTCAGCCGCAAGGCGGCAATGACCAACGACGGTGCATCGGTTTGGGCGAAGCGGATAAAGATCGAAGCGGTGGAAACAGCCAGTATTGCGGTAAAAAGCGCAAAGGGCAGAATGAAGCGGACGCGTTCTTTGGTCATAAGTTCCGGCAAGTATACTGCCACTGTTAGCGATTCGTTAGAGTTGAGGCGCTTGCCTTGACAGTCGTCTCCTGCAAGAATAAAATCTTGACATAATCTGTCTTTTTTGTCTAAGGAGAAAATAAAATGGCTTATGAACTTCCAAAACTTCCGTATGCAGTGGATGCGCTCGAACCCTATATTGACGCGCAGACCATGACCATTCATCACGACAAACATCATCAAGCGTATATCACCAACTTCAACGGCGCGATTGAAAAACATCCCGAACTGGCGAGCAAATCGCTTGAAGCGTTATTGAAAGATTTGAATGCTGTGCCGGAGGATGTCCGCACGGTGGTCCGCAATCACGGCGGCGGCACGTGGAACCACAGCATGTTCTGGGAAATCATGGCGCCCAAGGCTGGCGGCGCGCCGAAAGGCGAACTTGCCAAAGCGATTGATTCATCGTTCAAATCATTCGACGCGTTCAAAGAAGAGCTTACCAAAGCCGCCAACGGACGCTTCGGCTCCGGCTGGGCATGGCTCGTTAAAAAGGGCAGTGGCTTGGCTGTTGTCTCCACCGCTAATCAGGACAATCCATTCTCGGACGGCGTAACGCCGATCATGGGTATTGACGTTTGGGAACACGCGTATTATCTCAAATATCAAAACCGCCGCGCGGATTATGTCACGGCTTGGTGGAATGTGGTCAATTGGGATGCGGTGGCGAGTCGCTTTGCGGCGAAGTAACTGAAATCGTATTGATGTGTTATGTAAAGGAGGAAGAGGTAATCTCTTCCTCCTTTTTGTTTATGGAGGATAACTGGTGTTGTGTTGAATTATAATTTCCACAGTTATTCAGGAGAAATGATGCAATCCTTTGATTCCGCTAAAAAGTTGGTTGTAGATACTGCCCAGAAGTTGACGCAAAAAGGTTACCTTGTCGCGACGGGAGGCAATATATCGGTTCGTATTCTTAATGAAAAGGCATTTGCTATTACGCCATCCAACTATGATTATATGAAGATGCTTCCCGAAGATGTTTGCGTCTTGGACTTCGATCTTAATGTTTTGGAAGGGAAACTCAAGCCATCAGTGGAAAGCGCCATGCACTGCGCGATCTATCAGGTGCGACCCGATGTCAATGCGATTGTGCACACACATCAAGTCTATGCCAGCGCATTGGCGCTCATTCACACGCCGATTCCAGCACTGTTTGATGAACAAGTGCGTTTCCTCGGGCGCACGGTGGAAATTATCCCGTACGCGCCTTCGGGAACTTCGTTCTTGAAGAATACCATTGCGAAGCATGTAAAGAATCATAACAATGCGTTCATCATGCAAAATCATGGAGCGTTATGTTTTGGCCATGATGCAGAGCGCGCCGCGCACAACGTGGAAATCCTGGAGAAATGCTCGTTGGCTTATCTATTGGCGCTGTGCGCGGAAAAACCGGTAAGCAAAATTCCGCTGGCAATCCGCGAGATTGCTTTCTCGAAATTACGCGCCGACCAAAAGAAAGTCGAAGCCGGTAATTTTGAGATGGGCGGAGAATAATTGATGTTGCGTAGTCAAAAGATTTTCACCACGGAGCCCACAGGGAACACAGAGTTTTCTTTTTTTCTCTGTGGACTCAGTGTTCTCTGTAGTGAAATTTTGTAAAATAGTAAATAAACCATATCGAAGAGAAGAGACATGAGCGAACAACAATCTGTTAGAACTGATTATTTGAACGTGAACGAAGTCTACAAGCGTTTGGATGCATTGATCAGCCAGCCGATTTGTCCGGTGCGGCGCGAAAAGATGCAGGCCTATCTCGATTATTTCGAGACGAAATGCAAACGGTCCAAAGAACTGAACGATGAGGCGTGTAAGATCATCCCCGGCGGAGTTCAACATAATCTAGCTTTCAATTATCCATTCCCGATTGCCGTTGAAAAAGCGGACGGTGCGTATTTGTGGGATGTGGACGGAAACCGTTACATCGATTTTTTGCAAGCGGGCGGGCCGACCATGCTGGGAAGCAATTATGCGCCTGTCCGCGAAAAAGTTTTTGAGATCTTGCGATCATGCGGACCCGTCACTGGTTTGTTCCATGAATATGAACTCAAGCTGGCACAATTGATTCAGCGCTTTGTGCCATCGGTTGAAATGTTCCGCATGTTGGGCTCGGGCACGGAAAGCGTTATGGCGGCGATCCGCGCCGCGCGGACTTTTACGAAAAAGAAATATGTGATCAAAGTCGGCGGAGGCTATCACGGTTGGAGCGACCAGATGGTGTATGGGCTGCATGTCCCCGGCACGGGTCGGATGGAAGCGAAGGGAATCCCGCGCGGCGCCAGCAGTGCCACGCAAGAGTTTTATCCGAATAGTTTGGGCGCGCTCAAACGACATTTGATTCTGAACCGTCTGCGCGGCGGGACCGCGGCAGTGATCCTCGAACCGGTCGGACCTGAAAGCGGCACGCGGCCCGTTCCGTTTGACTTCAATCAAAAGGTGCGTGAGTTGTGTGATGAGTTCGGTGCGTTGATGATCTTCGATGAAGTGGTAACGGGCTTTCGACTCGGCATGGGTGGGGCGCAGGAATATTTTGGCATCAAACCCGATCTGACGGTGTTTGGCAAATGTGTCGCGGGCGGATATCCGATGGCGGGCGGCGTGGGCGGACGGCGCGACGTGATCATGAGTTTTGGAGCTGGGATTGGAGGAACCGGTGACCGCGCCTATGTCGGTGGGACGCTTTCAGCCAATCCGCTTTCGTGTGTGGCGGGTTACTATGCGTTGTTGGAGATGGAACGTCTGGATGCGCCGGGATTGGCGACTAAAGCAGGCGACCGATTAACGAAGGGATTGAATGCGATTATTGCAAAATATGGATTGCCGTTCGTTGCATACAATCAAGGTTCGATTGCTCATTTAGAAACATCCGGCACAATGTTGCTGGATTTCAAGAATCCGATTCGATTGCTGAGGGAACTGAATCCGCGCAAACATATGATGGAAGAAATGGGCGCGGCGTACATGGCGGAAGGCGTGATCACGCTGGCTGGTTCGCGCATGTATACTTCGATGGC
This sequence comes from Anaerolineales bacterium, assembly GCA_036567885.1. Classification (GTDB taxonomy): domain Bacteria; phylum Chloroflexota; class Anaerolineae; order Anaerolineales; family Villigracilaceae; genus Fen-1038. The sequence continues at coordinate 4,945 of DATCTP010000143.1, forward strand.
GGATACCGACGAAGTGATTGATGATGCTTTAGCGAGATTCGAATCTGTGCTTTCAGTGTGCGGATGAAAGATAATCCACAGATTTCGCTGATTACACAGATAAGGAAAAGATCTGCGAAATCTGTGGATAGATTTTGCAGATTGTTTTATTCAAATTCCAATTCGATCTCTTCATCGTCCTGCCAACCCTCGAGCCGATCAATCTCGATGTCGCTGAACAAGCCCTCTTGCCGCGCTTCGACGCGGTAACGCTTGACCAGTTCAAGCAACGCTAAAAAAGTAACCACGATTTCAAGTCGCGACGGACTATTTCCTAATAAGCCGCGAAACGATGTGTGTTGAATCTGTTTTAGCGTTTTGGATATCAGATCAATTTTTTCGCGGATGGTGATCTTCGGCGCGGCGATGACCGACGCTAACGGTTCTTTATCTTTTTGTTTTGCAAACGCCGATTCAGCCGCGGCGACCAAAGCGCTCAGCGTGAGTCCCGATAAATCGAGTTTGGGTTCCACTTTCGGCGGCGGAGCGACGCGCAAGTAAGTTCTCAAGCCTTGCTCTTGTCTTTCCATTAGCCATCCGCCGATTTCCTTGAATCGCTTGTAAAGTTTTAACTGCCTGACTAAATCCTCGCCGATATTTTCTTCGCCCGCTTCATGTACTGGCGGACGCGGCAATAACGCTTCTGATTTGATTTGTAATAGTTTTGCGGCGATGACAAGGAATGCTGAAATTTCATCGGCGCGTGCTTGCTCCAAACTGTGAATATAGACAAGATATTGATCGGTGACCATTGCCAGTGAAATGGTTGTAATATCTAGCTCGGCGCGCTCGATGAGATTGAGCAATAAATCGAGCGGACCTTCGTACACCGGCGTGTGAACCGTGTAGTTCGTCTGTCGCCCTAACAAATTATCCATGGTGGCTGGATTATATCATTCGCTTATGTCATTGCGAGCGAAGCGAAACAATCTCCTGCTTCAAAAATGAGATTGCCACATCGCAATGACATTTGTTGTGTTCGGTTATAATTTGTACATGCCAAATAAACTTACGCACCTTGACAAAACAGGCCGCGCACAAATGGTGGATGTCAGCGCCAAGCCGGATACAGCGCGAACTGCGATTGCAAAGGGTGAAGTCAAAATGAAGAAAGAGACGCTCGATTTGATCCGCGCAGGGCAGATCAAAAAGGGTGATGTGTTGACCGTTGCGCAAATTGCGGGCATTACGGCTGCAAAACGGACCTCGGATTTGATCCCGTTATGTCATCCTTTGCCGCTCACCAAAGTGGATGTTGATCTGGCGCTCGATGATTCCTTGCCCGGCGTGCTGATCATGGCAACTGCCAAAGTCACGGGTAAGACTGGCGTCGAAATGGAAGCGCTAACTGCGGTTTCCGTCGCGGCGCTGACGGTTTATGATATGGCGAAAGCCGCTGAAAAGACAATGCGTATTCAAAATATTCGTCTCGTCGAAAAACATGGCGGTCGTTCTGGTGATGTGGTGAATGAATAATAATGTAGGGGCATAGCGACGCTATGCCCCTACGATTGAGGAACAATGAATCATATAAAGGTATTATTCTTCGCAACGCTTCGCGACCGCGCCGGAACGAAATCTGTTGAACTCGAAGTTCCCGCCGATATGACCGTACAGGGATTGAAAGATAAGCTGGCTAGCGATTACCCAAATCTAAAAGAATCGATGAAGACCGTATTGGTTTCAGTCAATAAAGAATACGCGTTTAACGAAGCGACTATTCCGCAGAACGCCAAGATAGCCTTGTTCCCGCCTGTTAGCGGTGGATGATAATATGCAGCCCTCAAACCTTCCAACCATCTTTTCTATCACCGAAGAAGAAATCAATCTCAATGATTTGCTTGCAAAAATCACCTTGCCGACCACTGGCGCGGCGGCGATCTTCGCTGGCATGGTGCGCGGTGTAACATCGCGCGACGACCCTCATCAAACGGCATATCTTGAATATGAGGCCTATGTTCCGATGGCAGAATCCAAGATGAAACAAGTCGCAGAAGAAATCCGTGCCAAATGGTCAAGTGTTGAAGGAATTGCCATCGTGCAGCGCGTCGGAAAACTTTATCCGCAAACGCCAACGGTGCTGATTGCCTGTACCGCCGCGCATCGCGATACCGGCGTCTTCGACGCGGCGCGTTACGGCATTGACCGGCTGAAGGAAATTGTTCCGATCTGGAAAAAAGAAGTGGGTCCCAACGGTGAGTTTTGGGTGGAAGGTGAATACATTCCCAAACCAGGCGAATAAATGGGATTGATCCGTACCGCTGTCCCTGCCGACGTAGATGCAATTGCCCGCGTCCATATTGATTCATGGATGACAACGTATCGCGGTTTGATGCCTGATGCTGTGTTGGATAATCAATCT
>DATCTP010000144.1:0-5817 GCA_036567885.1 Anaerolineales bacterium
TTGCAAGAATCCTGGTGTGAGGCGGCGGTTCCAAAGAAGTCTCGGTGATCTCCTCATATTCCGTTTCACTCCACTTAACAATGTGATTGAACTTAATGGCATAACCATATCGCCGTGAATTATCCTGCGAAGGGCGGATCAGTTTTTCGTTTTGCATAAAGATACGTCCCGCGGGCCGCGCCGAACGAATCTCTTGAATAATTGGATTTTTAGGATGCGGCGTCCAACGATTGGATAATGGATCGTCGCTAAAGTACAGATGAAGCGAGTCTAGGCTCGAACCGCCTTCTCTTTTTATATTTGCAAATAACCACCATTTGTTTTGGCGTTCAAACAACGTGGCGTCCACTGCATAAACATCGGTCATCAAAGTATTCGCCAATTCCCATTGATCGGGGAAGCGCACACAGCGATACACTTCCAGTGTGCGGTGTTGGGCGGTTTCAGGCAGCATATAGGTTTCGCCGCGGACTTCAAAGATGAATGGATACGACAGGTGATACGGACGTTCGAGAATAACCTGATGAGATTGCAAAGCGCCGTTGTCGTCAAGCATTAGACATGCGATTCGTCCGCGACCGGTTGCGTACATTTTTTCCTCGATAAAGACGTAATATTGATTTTCGCGCGCCACGATGAACGGATCGCCCCAATATCGGTCTTTCTGCGGGACAATCGAACGGAAGGCTGACCATTGAAGCGAATCATAATCCACGCCTTTTGCTGTTAAGACTATCCATTGATCCAAAAAGAAAAACGAGGAGATGGTTTTGTTGAGACGACGAAACAGCCGAACGAAAAAAGAACGGGAATTCAATTCAGCCTTCCAATGTGCTTTCGCCATCGGTCAAGATGTAGAAACTGCGCGGAAGGCCTTCGCCCGGGTCGAAAACGAAATCGGTAACGATGTAACCTTTCGCAAACGCCGCCTCGAAGAATTCGCGCGTAAAGAATCGCCAATCGCGGGCGAGGGCAAAATCCGCGGATTTGAGCGACAAAAAGTCAGAGGGAATTTCCGCCGCAACGAGTTGTGCTCCCAGCGTTGGAACATGTTCGAGGGGACGCGGCAAATTATCCGGTCCAAATGGAAGCGAATAGAAAGGCTGCACACCGACGCGCGCCAAATGATCCAAACTCAAAGCGGGTCGGGGACGTTTGCTCAAGCGCCGTTCGACGCGTTTGGTATTGATCCACCAATCCACTTGAAACCGATCGGAGGGAAGTCCCGCGTTGAATTCATCGCGCATCTCACCGTATTCCGAGCGGCGATAGGTGGAACATACCGCTCCGAGCCGGGCGATATTTAATTTTGCGTTGCGGCTGAGAAGCGGATCGTATGTCCACGTCACATGATCGAGTCCTTGATGCCGGACCACCTGCCATTGTGCGCGCTTGAGCGCAAAGCCAACGCCGCCATCGCGATATTCGGCATAGACCCCGGCGATGTGCGAACAATGTTTCGGGCGCGGTCCATCCGGCGTGAACTCGAGTCCCGGAAAGCCAAAGACAAAACCGATCAGTCGTTGTCCTGCCGAAGGTGTCGAAGGATTTTCTTCTATAAATGCGCCGAGCACCAAGCCGCCGTTATGAACGGCAGTGATCAGTAAATGTGCGGGAACCACATCGGTCTCGCTGCCGGGCCAGACTTCGCGTTGAAGCGCCTCGACCGCGGACATTTCTTCAATGGTTTCTAACAGACGAATATTCCAGGCAGGCATAATTCAAAACCGAAATGTGCGAACTGTTTCAAGGATTTTTTCAGCGGCATCCGAAGACGCCGTGCCGATTCGCTTCCACGCCGCTTCATACCAGGGCAGACGTTTGAGATAATCGAGCCGATACGCGAAGCGCGCCGGCATCAAGCCGAATTGACGCGGCAGGGTATCCACCGGGCAAGTTCGATTGACCGCGAGATAATCGAGCCAAAACGAGGACAATGGAAAGTTTGGCAGGGACGATTCGAGAGTCACGGTGAGGGCGCGTATATTGGTCGGCGAAAGGTCAACGATCCAGCGGCGAATATGCTGAATCTCCATGATGATCTCCACAATTTGCCGCAGACTAAAGTATTCGCTTCCTCCAATTTCATAGGTGTGATTGATCGTTTCCGGGTTATCGAGAGACCAAAGCATTACATTGACTAAATCTTCCACCCATAAAGGTTGAAGCATGGATCGTCCGCCGCCGGGTAATGGAAGGATTCCCGGCGCGGCGCGCACGAGGTATGCGAAACTGGTGGTGAAATGGTCTTCCTCACCGAAAATAATAGATGAACGAAAAATGGTATGAGGCACGCCCGAACGACGAATGTTTTCTTCGGCGATTCCTTTGGATTTAAATACCGGATACGCCGATGAACGGCTGGCGCCAATGTGGCTGAGATAAACCATGCGCTGTATGCCTGCATCCATGGCCATGCGTGCCAGATTATCGGTGCCGCGGATATCCACTGCGAGCAGGTTGGCATTGCGTCCCTGCCACTCGGCACCAGCAAGATGGAAAATCGTATCCACATCTTTCAACGAGGCCCGGATGGCGCGTTCGTCAGACAGGCTGGCAACCGCCGCTTCCACCGGCACGCCGGTCGGGAGTCGAGGAGAACGACGCGACGGACGAATCAATACGCGGACCTCGCGCCCGGTCTCGAACAGATGCCGAATCAGCGAACGACCAATAAATCCAGTGGCGCCTGTGACCAAAATCATAAGAAGGATTATAGCAGAGGAGTCGAAAGGCAATTCCATACACGAATCGCAACGCCTCCTGACTGACGCGAGAATTGCACTATAATACCTAGAGAACACCAATGGGGGATAAAATCCCCTCCAAAAGTCGTAATTCTTTATCTTTGAGATCGTCTCAATATAAAGCGAAACAAGCGAAGAGACTTTATATGGTGAAAGGAGAAATGAGCGCGTCTGCCAAATCTCAACGGAAGAAAACGAATCGGAAACCAGATCAGTTTTCTTTCCTTTTCAAAAATAATCCTTTGCCGATGTGGATTTATGACCGGGAAACACTGAGGTTTCTCGATGTTAATGAAGCCGCGGCGAAACATTACGGCTATTCGCGCGCCGAGTTCTTGCACATGCGCCTCGCGGATATCCGGCCCGAAGAGGATGTCGAGCCGCTGAAAGCTTATCTGCGCTCAAGCCGAAAACGCCTGCGGTATTCAGGAGAACGGCGGCACATCAAAAAAGACGGTACGCTCATTTATGTAGATATCAATTCTCACAAAATAGTCTACAAAGGGCGCAAAGCTGTATTGACTGTTGCCAAAGATATTACGGAATCCAAACAAGCCCGTTCTGCGCTAAACGAGAGCCAAGCTGAATTGATGGATGTGGTCAATTCCGCAATGGATGCGATCATTATGGTTGATAACAATCAGCGCATCGTGCTCTTCAACCCGTCGGCCGAGAAAATGTTCCAGCGTTCTGCGCCAGAAGTGATTGGCAAGCCATTGAACCTGCTGTTGCCTCGCCGTTTCCGCACCGTTCACAAAACGCATGTTTCGAAATTTGGCAAAACCGGAACAACAACGCGTTCCGCGGCAGACCTGGGACGCTTAATTGGATTGCGCGCCGACGGCACAGAATTTCCCATCGAAATTTCGATATCAACCACAAGAACATCAGGGAAGAAACTCTACACCGCGATCGTGCGCGATGTGAGCGAGCGCGTACGATCCGAAGAAACTCTGCGCGAGAGCGAAGAACGGTTTTGCAGTCTATTCGAAAATACAACGATTGGAATCTATCGCACTACACCGGACGGGCAAATTTTGATGTCCAATCCGGCGCTCGTTAAAATGCTGGGATATAACTCGTTCGAAGAACTGGCGAAAAGAAATCTGGAAAAAGATGGAAATAATGCCGAGTACGAACGCAAAGATTTCAAGGAGCAAATAGAACGCGAAGGAATCATCCGAGGTCGTGAAACCGCGTGGAAAACAAAGAGTGAAAACGTTATTTACGTGCGAGAAAGCGCTCAAGTCATACGCGATAACCATGGTAAGGTTCTATATTACGAAGGTACCATCGAGGATATTTCGGATCGAAAGAAAGCAGAAGAACAGACTCAACGCCAATTGATCGAATTACAAGCGCTGTACGAAAGCGGTCTGGCGTTTGGACATACCATGGATGTCCGCGCCATCGGCGAACAAATCATCCATGTGCTCGAAAAGCATTTGTATTGGCATCATGCCATTGTCCGTCTGCGCCGGGAGGATAGCGACGAATTGGATTTGGTGGCATTTAGTGAGGGCAAAGATACTTCTGTTCCAAGCGTCAAAAGAGCGCTTGTCAAAATTTCGCGCACAGGCCAAGGAATAGCGGGCTGGGTGGTAGAACAAGGCAAAACCGTCCGCGTTGGTAATTTGACCAAAGACAATCGACACATAAAAACTTTTGCCAACATGAAATCGGGTTTGTATGTGCCGCTGAAAGTCGGTAAGACTGCGATTGGCGTCATCAGCGTAGAAAGCGAAAAAGTGGATGCCTTTGACGAAAACGATGAGCGCCTGCTGACTACGCTTGCCGCACAAGCCGCGGCAGCCGTTCAAAACGCACGTTTATTCCATCATGCGCAGCGCCGCTCCCTGGAGGCGGAAACACTCTATCAAGTCACCGCCGAACTAGCAATACAGAATGATATTTCATCCTTGCTGAAAACGATTGCAAATGATATTGCGATGCTTGCCAGCGTGCCGGGCGGGGCGGTCTATCTTTATGATGCACAACAAGATGTATCTGAAGTTGCAGCAACCACCGATGCGAATCTGCCCATTGGCACGCGCATACAATCCGATACGGGGATGATCGGGCAAATCGTTCGTTCCCGCAAGCCGATGATCATAAACGATTACAAAGCTTGGGAAGAAGCGGCTCCTCAATACAAGAATCAACCGTTCTATAGCGTGCTTGGTGTGCCCATGCTGTATAGCGGCGAATTGATCGGAATACTGGTGGCGCATGGCTTGCACGCAACCCGAACTACCAAGGAGGATAACCGGCAATTTACCGATCAAGACATGCGCCTGCTTTCTTTGTTTGCCAGTGCGGCGGCGGGCGCGGTGTATAGCGCGCGCTTGCTCGAATCCGAACGGAAACGCCGTCAGGAGGCAGAAACCCTTCAGAAAGCTGCTACCGCTCTCACGTCGAGTCTGAACGTGGATCAAATCCTCAACGCGTTGTTGGATGGATTAGGACAGGTGATCGCTTTCAACACCTCTACTGTTTTCACCAGCGATGGCAAAAACATACGTTCCGTAGCGGAAAGAGGCAACCCCAAAACCTTCATTAACCGGTCATTTCCCATCGAAGACAGTATGGAAAAATATGTGTTCGAACTCCGCGCTCCGGTGATCATTGCCGATGTGCGGGCCGACTCGCGCTTTCATCTCTTAGATGAATCGGTGGTGATCCGCAGCTGGATCGGTCTCCCATTAATCGCACATGACCAAGTGATTGGTTCTTTGGCGATGAGCAGTGAGCAACCCAATGCTTTTACCCAGGCGCACGCCGAGATTGCCATGGCAATTGCCAACCAAGCCGCGACCGCCATCGAAAACGCCAGGTTGTTCCAAGATGCCGTGCGATATGCACAGAGATGGGCTACGTTACACGCGGTGAGTCAGGAGCTTGCGCGCGTCAGCGATAACCTTGAACAGGTATACACTTCCATTCATAATGCGGCGGAAAAATTAATGTCGGCAGAAGTTTTCACGATCACATTGTTGGATGAGAAGCGCAATCAAATTGATGGCGTTTATTTATATGACCGCGCCGGCCGCAGTCCGGTCTTACATCTCCC
>DATCTP010000145.1:0-4026 GCA_036567885.1 Anaerolineales bacterium
TGCCGGACGTATCACCATTGTCGCTGATTACGGCGATAAAGACTTATTGAAACTTTCTCCACCCAACCCATAACTCTTGGATTCCATATGCGCCGCAGATTACCCATCCCTGTAACTCTATTAGTATGTTTGGTGTTTTACACAACGTGCTGGCAAGCCATTCGATTCGCAGCCGGCATTGCTTGGAGCGATATACTCAAGACCTATGAACTTCCTTTCATGCCGCTTTATATTGATATCACCGGCGCATTTTGGACGTTGACGGGTTTATTCTTATTGTGGAGCCTGTGGCGAGGTCAACGCTGGACTCGAATGGCGTTCATCATCGCTGCCAGCTTGTACGCGGCTTGGGTTTGGGTTGACCGCCTCTTCGTCCAGACCCAGATGCGGGCGAATTGGCCCTTCGATCTTCTCTTGACCATCGTCTTGTTCGTATTTACCATCGCTGTTGTTCTCGATCCGCGATACAAAATTTACTTTGAAAGAGAGACCTATGAACGAGAATCCTAGATCCAAACGACTTGAAGAAATGAGAGCCCGCTCGCGGCTCGGCGGCGGAGCGGCGCGTATTGAAGCGCAGCATAAAAAGGGAAGGCTTACGGCGCGTGAACGCATTGACTTGTTGCTCGATAAAGGTTCTTTCCGCGAAGTGGATGCATTCGTCGAGCACCGCACGCACGATTTTAATTTGGATGAACAAAAATTTCTCAGCGACTCAGTGGTGACCGGATGGGGAACGATTGAAAGCCGGTTGGTGTATGTTTTCTCGCAGGACTTTACTGTATTCGGCGGTTCGCTCGGCGAAGTCCATGCCGCCAAGATTTGCAAGATCATGGATATGGCGATGAAAGCCGGCGCGCCCGTGATCGGTTTGAATGACTCGGGCGGTGCGCGCATCCAAGAAGGCGTGGTATCGCTCGGCGGTTATGCGGATATATTTTTACGCAACACCCTTGCATCCGGTGTGATTCCGCAACTGAGCGCCATCATGGGACCATGCGCGGGGGGCGCGGTCTATTCGCCCGCCCTCACCGATTTTATTTTTATGGTGCGCAATTCATCCTATATGTTTGTCACCGGTCCCGATGTGGTCAAGACCGTGACGCATGAAGATGTTTCGTTTGAAGATTTAGGCGGCGCCAGCGTTCATTCCGAAAAATCAGGCGTCTGCCATATGACAGGAGACAACGAAGCGGATACTTTGTATCTGATGCGCAAGATGCTTGGTTATCTTCCGCAAAACAACATGGAAGATCCGCCGTTTGTTCAAACCGGTGATGATCCGCTGCGGATGGAACAAGCGCTGGATACCATCATTCCTGAATCGCCCGATAAACCATACGATATAAAAGAAGTGATACGTCTCATCGTGGATAACGGCGAGTTTTATGAAGTTCAGGAAAACTTCGCGGCGAATATTGTGATCGGGTTTGCGCGCCTTGGCGGGCATTCGGTGGGCATCGTTGCGAATCAACCGGCGGTGCTGGCGGGCGTGCTCGATATCGATGCCAGTGAAAAAGCTGCGCGTTTTGTGCGCTTCCTCGATTCGTTCAACATTCCGATCATTACTTTTGAAGATGTGCCAGGTTTCTTGCCCGGAACGCACCAGGAACACAACGGAATCATTCGCTCCGGCGCGAAGCTGTTATTTGCCTATTGCGAAGCGACCGTGCCCAAGCTGACCGTGATTACCCGCAAAGCCTATGGCGGCGCGTATTGTGTGATGTCATCGAAACATATTCGCGGCGACGTGAACCTCGCCTGGCCCACCGCAGAGATTGCCGTGATGGGTCCCGATGGCGCGGTCAGCATTGTCTTCCGCAAGGAATTGGATAAAGCCGATGATCCGATTAAACGCAAAGCCGAACTGGTTGCGGAATACCGCGAGAAGTTTGCCAATCCATTTGTCGCCGCGGAACGAGGATTCATTGATGATGTGATCGAACCGAAGGAAACGCGCCCGCGCTTGATCAACGCGCTCGAAATGTTGGAAAACAAGCGCGACGCGAATCCGCCGAAGAAGCACGGCAACAATCCGTTATAGGATGAGGAGCAACAATGTTCAATAAAATCCTGGTTGCCAATCGCGGTGAAATCGCTGTGCGTATTTTGCGGGCTTGCCGCGAACTTGGAATTCCAACCGTGGCCGTTTTTTCAGAAGCGGACCGCAATGCGCTTCATGTTCGTTACGCCGACGAAGCCTATTTGCTCGGTCCCGCCCCATCGCGCGAATCGTATCTGCGCGCCGATAAGATTATTGACATCGCACGCAAATGCGGTGCCGACGCCATCCATCCAGGTTACGGATTCTTAGCGGAGCGCGAAGCCTTCGCGGCGGCTTGCATCGACGCGGGCATCACGTTCATCGGACCGAAGCCTTCCGCGATTGCGGCGATGGGTGACAAAATGACCGCGCGCAATACCGTCATGGCAGCGGGCGTACCGGTCGTTCCCGGAACAAAAGGCGCAGGCGGCTTGCGAGATGATGAAATCCTGGCGATGGCGCCGCAGATTGGTTTTCCGCTGTTGATCAAAGCCTCGGCCGGCGGCGGCGGAAAAGGCATGAGAGAAGTGACGTCTCTCGAAGAAATGCCGACCCTGCTTGCGTCCGCGCGACGCGAAGCGGAATCCGCGTTTGGCGATGGAAATGTTTATCTCGAAAAATTAGTCGAAGGCGCGCGCCACATCGAAATCCAAATCCTTGCCGACCAGCATGGCAATGCCATTTATCTCGGTGAACGCGATTGCTCCATCCAGCGCCGACATCAAAAGTTGATCGAGGAAGCGCCTTCGCCATTTGCCGATGAAGAACTGCGTCGCAAGATGGGCGCAGTGGCAGTGAAAGCTGCGCAATCTGTCGAATATGTCAACGCCGGAACGATTGAATTTCTGGTGGATAAAGATCGAAATTTTTACTTCCTTGAGATGAACACGCGTTTGCAAGTGGAGCATCCCGTCACGGAATTAGTGACCGGCATCGACATCGTGGCGGAACAAATCCGCATCGCGCGCGGACGTCAGTTGAGTTACAAGCAGAAAGATATTCATTTGCGCGGACACGCCATCGAATGTCGCATCAATGCCGAGGACCCATATAACGGATTCCTTCCATCGACCGGGCGCGTCACCCTGAGCATCGTCCCCACCGGACCCGGCGTCCGCGTGGACACGAGCGTTTATTCCGGCATCGAGATCACGCCGTTCTACGATCCGATGATCGCCAAGTTGGTGGTGTGGGGCGAGACACGCGGCCAAGCCATCCTGCGCATGCGCCGCGCGCTGGAAGAGTATCGCATCGTCGGCGTGCGGACCAACATTCCGTTCCATCAAACCATGATGGATTCACATCGCTTCATGGGCGGACAATACGACACACGCTTCGTGGAGGAACGCTTCTCGATGCCCGAACAAGAAGCACGCGAGGCGCATCATCCGGAAATCGCGGCGGCTTTTGCCACGCTGGTTGCCCATCACGAAACACAGCGCTCGGCGGAATTCGTCATGCGCAATGAACGCGATACCAGCAACTGGAAATGGGTCGGACGCTGGGAGCGTCTGCACAGATAGGTCGGAATAACCATGAAATACATAACCACGATTGATGAAAAAGAATATGCGATTGACATCATTGATGACCATCACGTCAGCATCAATGATAAAGTGTATGAAGTGGATTTTCAGTCGATAAGCGGCCAGCCGGTCTATTCGATGCTGATCGATGGACGATCCTACGAAGCCTACGTCAGCGCCGGAGAAGAAGATGAATGGCAGGTGCTCCTGCTTGGACGACAGTATCCGATCAAGGTGGAGGATGAACGTGAGAAACGCTTGAAGTCCGCGGCGGGAGGCAAAGTCCAGGAGTCCGGCGAGTTCCTATTGAAAGCGCCGATGCCGGGTCTGGTGGTTGCAGTTGCGGTCAATGAAGGCGAGCAGATTGAAAAGGGCCAGGTGTTGGTCATTCTCGAATCGATGAAAATGCAAAACGAGTTGAAATCGCCGCGCGCCGGAAAAGTGGAACGCATCAAA
>DATCTP010000146.1:0-3320 GCA_036567885.1 Anaerolineales bacterium
TCGCCCGCCGTTTACGATATTTTTACCAACCGTGATGCGACTCTCGCTCGTCAGCAGGAAGTATTGAACTTGATGATGCAGACGAGTTATGAACAAAACTGCATTTACGTCAGCAACAGCGACCAGCGGGTTTGCGTCAATCCGGCGGATGTCGCTTCCGCCGCGGCGGAGACGCGCAACTATGCGTTCCGGCCGCCGACCATCAACATGCGCTATCCGCATTGGGTCAATTATGTCCGCTCGCAATTGGAAGCCAGCTATGATCCGCAAACGATCTATCGCTCCGGCTTTACGATCTACACCACGCTCGATCCGACCCTTCAGGATTATGCTCAACAACTTGTGACCAATCAAGTTGCGGCGCTGGCGGCTAACAATGCCACCGACGGCGCGCTGGTTGCGATTCGTCCGTCCACCGGCGAGATTCTGGCGATGGTCGGTTCGGCGGATTTCAACAATGCCGCGATTTCCGGTCAGGTCAACATGGCGGTCAGCGAGACGCGCCAGCCCGGTTCTTCCATCAAACCGGTGAATTACGTTGCGGCGTTTGAAAAAGGCTGGACTCCGGCCACATTGATCTGGGATGTGCCTTCGGAGTTTCCGCCATCGGGCAATCCAAACGATACGCATCCGCCGTATATCCCGAATAATTATGACAATAGATTTCATGGACCAGTCACTGTCCGCACCGCGCTGGCAAATTCGTATAATATCCCGGCGGTAAAGACTTTGCAATTTGTCGGTGTGTATGGCGATCATGGTTTTATCGCGATGGCACAGCGGCTCGGCATCACATCGCTCACTCGCAACGATTATGGACTCTCGCTCACGCTGGGCGGCGGCGATGTCAGCGTGCTGCAAATGACCGGCATGTTTTCCGTCTTTGCCAATAGCGGCGTGAAAGTTCCGCCGGTTTCCATTTTGAAGATCGTGGATTATCAAGGCAACGTGGTTTATCAATACAAACCGCCGCAGGGCGATCAAGTCATCAGCCCCGAACATGCTTATCTGATCACCTCCATTCTTTCCGATAATCAAGCGCGCGCTCCGATGTTCGGAACTCATTCGGTTTTGAATCTGCCGTTTCCGGTGGCGGCGAAGACCGGAACCACAAATGATTTTCGCGATAACTGGACTCTTGGTTACACTCCGGACCTGGTAACGGGGGTGTGGGTCGGTAATGCGAATTACACGCCGATGGTCAACACCACCGGCGTATCGGGCGCCGCGCCAATCTGGTCGCAGTTCATGCAATACGCCGTTCCGTATCTGACCAAGGGAAGCCCATCGTGGTTCACGCGTCCCGCCGGGATCGTTGAGGAAACGATTTGTTCTTTATCCGGCACGATGCCTTCGCAATGGTGCAAAGGCGGGACGCGCACCGAGATTTTCGAATCGGATCAATTGCCTTTGCCTGCCGGGCAGGATTTGCGCCGTTCTGTTTCGCTCGACACCTGGACTGGTCTCGAATCTTCTCCCGATTGTAGTGATTTCACAACGCCGGATCAAATCGTGATGAACGTGACCGATCCGTGGGCGCAGAAATGGTTTGGTACCAGAGATGGGAAAAGTTGGTTAAGCGCCAACGATTTTCCCATCCCGCCGGTGTATGCGCCGCAGCGTCAATGTACGAAAAACGATCCGCGCCCTGAACTGGCTTTGAGCGTCAGCGACGGCAGTATTATTCCTCAAAGCATATTATCGATCACGGGAACCGCCGATGCCACCGCCGATTTTCAATCCTGGAAATTGGATTTCGGTTTGACAGATAACCCTCTGAGTTGGACCACGTTAGCGCAAGGAAACCAGCCGGTGGATAATGGACTTCTCTTTAATTGGGATTTGTCGAATCTATCGGGCAACACGATTTCTCTGCGGCTGCATGTGACCGGCACGAACGGCTTCGCTGAAAAGATCGTTCATTTCTCGGTTCAACTTCCGCCTACGCCGCCTCCAACATTTACACCTGTGCCTTCTTCCACCAATACACCCGTTCCATCGCCAACCAATACCTCTGTTCCTCCGCTTCCAACCAGCACGCCGACTGCATTTCCTACGGATACGCCCGCGCCGACCATTATTCCAACCGATACGCCCACGCCATAACGCGATATAAATCCACAAACGGAGTTAAGATGCGTCTTGAAGATTTGAATTGGATGGATGTTGAAAAATATCTTCAGCATGAAGATCGTTTGATGTTGATCTTCGGTGCGACCGAACAGCATGGTTATCTCAGCCTGCTGACAGATATCAAAGTCCCGTTGGCGTTGGCAGATTCTGCCTCACAAGCCACTGGTGTCTTGGTTGCACCGCCGTTGAATTTCGGCGTTTCTCCGTATTTCTTATCCTATCCCGGAACGTTGAGCTTGAAAGTCAGCACGTTGATCGCGGCGGCGGAAGATATCGTCCGTTCGGCGTATGGACATGGTTTCCGCCGCATCCTCATCCTCAACGGTCATGGCGGAAATTCTCCCGCGCGGAATCATCTGCATCAAGTCAATAACGACCTGCCCGATTTGAAATTGAACTGGTACGACTGGTGGCTGTCGCATTCCGTGGAAGCGGTGGCGCAAAAGCATAACATCAAACCGAGTCACGCCAATTGGCTGGAGGCGTTTCCGTTTACCGTCGTGGGCGAAATGCCCGAAGGAAACAAGACTCCGCCCAAAGTCCCGAGTGCGATCGTAGATTCCAAGACGGCGCGTCAGGTTTATGGGGATGGTTCCTTCGGCGGCGCGTATCGCGTCAGTGATGAAATCATGCACGAATTATTTGCCGCTTGTCTCGAAGATATTTTGCATTTATTGAAGTTCGAATAGACATTCACATAAAAATCTCATAATTACGGATTGGCATAATCTAAAATGCTGTTAGAATTATATGTTGTCAATGCAGTATCTCTAACTATTAAAGAATGTGAGGAAACATGTATATTGATCCCAATACCGGTGGAATTCTATTCGGTTGGTTGTTAGGGGCTTTCGGACTCATAGTTGGGCTGTTGCTGGTCTTTTCGGGCAAGATCCGCGCATACTTTGCACAGCTCCGCCGAAAAATGCGAAAAGATAAAACTGAAGACGAAGAATAGATGAAGACAGTTATCCTCGGTTTCGACTCGTTCGATCCGACGACCTTTGAGCGGCTTCAAAGTTCCGGACGAATGCCCAACTTAACCAAGTTTGTAGATCAGGGCGGATATTCTCGTCTGGAGGTTTGCTCGCCTCCTCAAACCGAAGTCTCATGGACGTGTATCGCAACCGGTGTCGACCCGGGTTCGCATGGCATTTTCGATTTCGTTCATCGCGACCCGGAAACAT
>DATCTP010000147.1:0-4430 GCA_036567885.1 Anaerolineales bacterium
CGGGAGTTGGGAATCGGAATTCGTTTCTTCGCCCGATTTTCTCGCAATAAATTCGCGCGCGGGTGTGATTAACACCGAATCTAGCTTTTCAACGGTACGCTGTGATGCCGGGTCGAATTGTCGAATCGTTTCGATCTCATCGCCGAAGAAATCCAAACGGATCGGCAATTTTTCCGCAGGCGGCCACACATCCAGAATCCCGCCGCGCTTGGAAAACTGTCCCGGCTCCAAAACAGTATTCACGCGTTGATAGCCCATCTCGGACCAGCTTCGCAGAAGCGCATCCGACTTCACATCTTGATTCACGGAAAGTTTTTTGCAAGCCTTGAGAAAATCACGGAGCGACATGGTACGCGTCATCAGCGAGCGCGCAGAAGCGATAATGATCGGCGAAGTTTCTGGTTTTTCCACGAACGGCAAATGAAACGCAGATAATGCAGTCAAGGTTTGCAAGCGTTCTCGGCGCGTGGTTGCGCCCCACGCGGCTTGTTCATAAAAAAGCGGATTCGGTTCGGCAAATAAATAGCGCGGCGACTTGGTCCAAAATCCCAATTCATCGAATAACGAGAGCGCGTGGTCGGAGCGATCCGTGACCAGCAGAATCGGTTGATTCAAATCCTGATGCAACGCAGACAGAATCGGCAAACGCGCAGCACGCGGCAATCCCAAACCGGATTGTTCTTTACCAGTTTGAATTTGATTCAGCACATGCTGATATTGCGTTAGCACGCGGATTTTATCGAGAAGGAATTGCATAGCAAAAGATTTGTTATTTCTTATCGCTATATAATTCAGACCAACCCATTTGATGCTCTAAAACTTCATCAATCTCAGCACTATCCAGTTGTAAGATCAATGCACCAAGCTTCAAATCAGATTTTGACAAAGCCAACGCGCCCAAGATTGCTCTAATTTCGATAACCTGTTCACTTACTGTTAGATCACGATATGCAAGCTTTATTACTTCTTTCCATGCCGCGAAATATTCTTCTTCTACCCATTTGGGAAGTGGTGGATTGTTTTTTCTATGTCTTGCTATTTCAATTGCCGAGACAAAGGCGTAGAAATTCCAGTCAACATGAGTCTTTGAACTAAAGATTCGAACCAATTGTGGCACGGAAACATAAGATGCATCATCAATATCGCCTTGATGGTGCAATTCATTCCAAAGTTCCTTCCAAGCTATGTCAATAGCATCACCAGCTTCCAATTTTTGCAAAGCTAGCCTTGGATCATACAAGTCATGATATGCACTCTTTAGAGTTGCCCACCGGGAATCATTATAAGAAAGCATATTTATATCCTGTCCAAATGGTTATTCAATAGAATTGCCATTATATTTATTCATTGCCTTATCCAATCCATCTGTGACAAAGGTCAACACTGCATCGGCGGCGCGATCAAGGATGGAAGAGATTTCTTTCATTTCATCTTTAGAAAAATCCTGCAAAACATACGCGGCGGCATCCATCCTTCCCGGCGGGCGACCAATGCCCATCCGCAAACGCGGAATATCTTGCGTGCCCATATGTTCGATGGTGGAAGCAACGCCCTTCTGCCCGCCGGGTCCGCCGCCGGGGCGCATACGAATCGTGCCAAACGGAAGATCAAGATCATCATGGGCAATCAGCACATTGGACAACTCTATCTTGTAAAAATGAATCAATCCCTGCGCCGATTGGCCCGAGAGATTCATATACGTTTGCGGCTTGGCAAGGATGAGCTTATGTTCGTTATAAACCGCGTCCGTGACGATGGCTTTGGATTGCAGTTTCATGCCGCGCGCGTTGAGTCGCACAATCAGCCGGTCAATCAACATAAAGCCAAAGTTGTGGCGGTTATCTTTATACTCGCGGCCCGGGTTTCCGAGGCCAATAAGCAGAAAAGGTTCGAGTGTCATAATCAAAAACGTCGCAACCGAATGAGAACGCCAAAGAAAACGAAGAGACCGATGATGATCAACGCGCCGCGCTGGATGCCAGCATAGATTTCATTTGTTTGCACTTCAACCGGATTAGGAGGCAGTGCAGTCGGTGTGAGGAATATTGGCGGCGACGTCGGAGTTGGTGATGCAACAATAATCATTGGTGTTGACATCGAAGGCTGAGGCGTGAAGGCTGGAGTGGATGTGGTGATTGGAAAGGCGGTTGAAGTCGCGGTCGAAAGCGGCGCGTCGTTTTGCACCGTCACTTTCACCGATGCATCCTGAGAAGAACCATCCTGTAACATCACATGCAGACGCAGAATGTAATCGCCGTCGCTGATGGAAGTGGTATCCCATGTCGCAATCGTGGAATTCGCAACCGGTTGGGAAAACGTTTGGATGAGGAACCATGTTCCGGTCGAGTCGGATGCGTAGGCGAAATCCAATTCAGCGGAAGCAAAGTTCGGAATATCCGTCGTGCCGGTAACGGAGACCTTTCCCTGCAAAATCTGGCCCGCAACCGGCGCGGTGATAACCGGCGAATTCGTTCCCTGAGCAACCACCACCGAGGGAAAGAACGCCATTGCAACGATCGCGGCGAATAACCATCCGCGCATTAGAACGGACGAAGCCAGTTGGTATGCGTAAATATGGAGAGGGCGATTGCAATGAAAAGGATCAGCATGATGAAGCCGCATCCGCATCCACTGCACGAACAGCCGCGGCCAAAACCAAAGCGTCGCTCGAGCCATACAAAGACTCGATCAAGAAAGAAGAGCTCAAGCAGACCTGCCAAACATCCCTGACGATTGCGCATGGCAACCTCCGTGACTTGAAATTTTGAACATTCAAGTCTAACATGAAGCGCAAAGACGGTCAAATTTCAGGCGTTATAGTTTTGGCAAAACAATGGATTGCTGTTTTTGATATTTGCCCTTCTTATCGGCGTAGGAAGTTTCGCATTCCTCGTCAGCCTCAAAGAAAAGAACCTGAGCCAAACCTTCGTTAGCGTAGATTTTTGCGGGCAAGGGCGTAGTGTTCGAGATTTCGAGCGTGACGAAGCCTTCCCATTCCGGCTCGAACGGCGTGACGTTGACGATGATCCCGCAGCGCGCGTATGTGGATTTGCCGATACAGACCGTCAGCACTTTGCGCGGGATGCGGAAGTATTCGACGGTCCGCGCCAGCGCAAAAGAATTCGGCGGAATGATGCATACTTCGCCGACAAAATCCACCATGCTCTTCGGGTCGAACTGCTTTGGGTCAACGGTTGCCCCAAAGACATTCGTGAAGATCTTGAATTCGTCCGCCACGCGGATATCGTATCCATAGGAAGATACGCCGTATGAAATGACATGATCGCGCACCTGGTTCTCGATGAACGGTTCGATCATTTTGTGTTCAATCGCCATCTTGCGAATCCAGTGATCAGGTTTAAGTCCCATATTTTCTCCTCTCATAAATCAACCGCGAAGACCGCTAAGATCGCGAAGAAAAACAAAAGGCAAATCTTCGCGCACTTTGCGTGCTTGGCGGTAAAAACTAAACTCCACCGCGCTCTTTCATTGTCTTGCGAATTTCCATCTCGATGGTATCGGCTTGTTTTTCAAAATCAGCCAATTCTTTGAGCATCTTCTCGCCCACCGATCTATCTTCGAGCGAATTCAAATTGATGCGGACATTGTACCCCGCGGCGGTCAGCGCGGCACGCGCCATCGCCGCGCCGGACATCGCATCGCTGATCGCGTTCAGGTTTCCATCTTTTGCGCAGCGCGCCGCCAATTCCATCACTTTGACCGCGTTCTTGACCGTGTGAAGCGGAACGTGCGCGGCATTGATCGTCGCGATCTGGATGGCAGCGGCGCGCGCCTTTTGCTGTTCCTCCGTTTCCTTTGGAAGTTTGAAGGCGCCCATCACCGCTTCGAACGCCGCCGAATCATCTTCCACCGCGCTGGTCAATTCTTTTCGCAGTTCTTCGGCTTGCACGCGGACGGCTTGCATCGCGGCTTCCACAGCCGCATATTTTTTCTTGCCCACCGTCAAGCCCGCCACCATCGCCACCAGCGCGGCGCCCATCGCGCCTGCGTACGCCGCGGCAGAACCGCCGCCGGGCGCGGCTGAGGCAGCCGCTAAATCGTCGAGGAAAGACGCGCTTGATTCTTTGGATCGAGAATCAGATGGATTGCCGCCTGAGTGATAAAGCCGCGACTCAAGAATCTGTTCGGGGCTGAATTGATCGAGTTGCGTATACCAGACCGCCGCGTCGATCAACGCCTCCTGCGGAATCAATCCAATCAATTCGCTGTGATGAACCGCAACGCCATAACGCTGCGCTTCGCGGCGAATCGTTTCGACCACGCGCCCTACCGGAGTTTCGCGGAAGTTCGTCAAGTTCATCGAAACTTGTGCGCGGCCATCCACCAAAAGTCCAAGCGCTTTCACATATCGAAGTCCGCCGGAAGATTGGCGAATGGCTTTCGCGATTTTCTTGGCGGTCTCAACTTCG
>DATCTP010000148.1:0-3795 GCA_036567885.1 Anaerolineales bacterium
TGTCCCTACTTTCATATAAACGTTCCGCCAGTGACCAGCTTCTCGATCGCTTTCTTTGACATGTCAAATTTCAATTCGATTTCGATCTGCTGAAAGCAGCGTCCGCTGCCCATCACAACCTTGCGGACAAAGAAACCATCGCCGTCATCGTCAAGGCTTAGATCATTGGCAAGATTAACCCGTCCTTCGATGACTTCGCCACAGCGATTGCATTTCACCGCGAAAGAGTAAAAACCGGATTGTGATGGAGCAGCCAAACCGCCGAAAAGATTTTTCAAAAAACTCATGTTCAGCCTTTCAGAATGGACTCGATCTTTTCCAGTTCATCCTGGGCAAACTTCAAATTATTCAACGCCGCCAAATTATCTTCGAGCTGCTTGACGCTGCTTGCGCCGATCAAAGCCGATGTCACAGCCGGTTTGCGAAGTACCCACGCAATTGCCATCTGCGCGAGAGATTGACCGCGCTTCTTGGCGAGTTCGTTTAACTTTTGAGTCTTCGGCAAATTCTTTTTCACATCGTCCGGTGTCAGCCACACGCGTTCGGTTTTGGTGGCACGCGCGCCAGACGGGATTCCGTTCAGGTAACGGTCAGTAAGCTGTCCCTGCGCGAGAGGCGAGAAGACAATACAGCCGATTCCCTCCTCGGTCAGCACATCCGTCAGCCCATTTTCAATCCAGCGATCCAACAGGCTGTAACGCGGCTGGTGGATCAAACACGGCGTTCCAAGATTCTTTAAGATTTGCGCTGCGCGCCGCGTCTGTTCGGGATCGTAGCTGGAGATGCCGACGTACAAAGCTTTGCCTTGTCTGACGGCGGAATCGAGCGCGCCCATCGTTTCTTCGAGCGGCGTATCGGGGTCGAAGCGATGGCTGTAGAAAATGTCAACGTAATCGAGCTTCATGCGTTTGAGCGACGCGTCGAGACTCGCCAGCAGGTATTTGCGCGAGCCCCATTCGCCATACGGACCGGGCCACATGTCATAACCAGCTTTGGTGGAAATGATGAGTTCATCGCGATACGGATGAAAATCCTGTCGAAAGAGTCTGCCAAAATTTTCCTCCGCGGAACCTGGCGGAGGGCCGTAGTTGTTGGCGAGGTCAAAATGCGTGACGCCCATATCGAAGGCACGGTGCGCGATGGCGCGGCCGTTCTCGAACACGTCGCGGCCGCCAAAGTTGTACCACCAGCCAAGCGAAATGGCCGGGAGTTTCAGGCCGCTTTGGCCGACGCGGTTGTAGAGCATGGAGTCATAACGATTCTTTGCGGGCAGATATGGATTGAGTTGATTCATAAATTGCTCCTTTGTTGGACGGATGACGATTGACCGTTCATACTTACCATCTATCGTCTGATATCAAAACTTCCACTTCTTCAAGACATCCATCGCCTTGTAATGAGTCAAATCCAATTGCAGCGGCGTAATGGACACATAACCTTCCTTCAGCGCGCCGAAGTCAGTGCCGGGTTCGTCCACGCCAGTGGGTGCTTCGCCGCCGATCCAATAATAAGGTTTGCCGCGCGGGTCGATGCGCCGGTCGAGCGCATCGCGATAGACGCGCAATCCCTGGCGCGTGATCATAATCCCTTTGAGTTCATTCTCTTTGAGATACGGCACATTGACGTTCAACACCACGCCTTCCGGCAAACCATCAGTCATAACTTTCTCTGCTACGCGCCGCGCCATGATGGCGGCAGTCGAGTAATCGAGCGGATCTTTGAATCCTTCCGGTGAATTCAGCGAAACCGCAATGCCTTTCACACCGCCGATGACGGCTTCCATGGCGGCGGTTACCGTGCCGGAATAGGTCACATCGTGACCGATGTTGGCGTTGGGATTGATGCCCGAAACCACGATGTCAATCGGATCGGTCAGGCCGAGCATCGGCAATGCTACGCAATCCGAAGGTGCGCCGTCGGACATGAACACCGCGGAACCGTCAGCTAGAGTTGTTTCCCGCACCCGCAGAGGCCGGTCCATCGTCTTGACGTGACCGGAGGCAGACCAGTTGTGGTCAGGGGCGAAGACGGTCACGCGTCCGAGCTGGCGCATTTCCTGCGCCAGAGCCAGCAATCCGGGCGCTTGAACGCCGTCGTCGTTTGTCACAAGGATGTGCATGAGAAATCCTTTTCTATTCCGAGAGTTTCCTTGATTATAAATGGTTTCAATTTGCTTACGATTCTGTCATTTGAAAGAAAGTGGCTTGCCCCGCCGCCCGTGCCGTGATAAACTTTACGCAGTGGCTACGAATCTGCTCGTTGTAACACCCAGCCCAAGTTTTGGCGAAACCATGCGCCGTGCCCTGGAAGACAGCGGCGAATATAACGTGCTAATTGTCAATAACAAAGCCTCGGCGGTGGTTCGCGCCGATGAAGAAAGTTGCCCCGCCGCATTCCTCGACTTGAATTTGGGCGCGCAATGGGTGGAAGACATTGGCCGCTCGCTCCGCACCGTTTTACCGGAAATCAAACTGCTCATCCTGGCGGATAACGAAGTTCCGCCTCTGCTTGATTCGATCCGCCCGTGGACGCTGGTCAACAAACCGTTTGAATCGAAAGATTTATATCGTGCGGTGGAAGCGCAAGCTTCCAATCCCATTGCTTCATCTATCATTCCTGCTTCTTCTGATTCGCTGAACCTGCCATGGTTGAGTGATGTCAGAAAAGCTGCCCAACACCTGACGCGCTTGAGCCTCGAAACTTCCTCGCAAGCCGCGCTCATCACGCGTAACGCTTCCTTATGGGCGTATGCCGGGCAGTTGTCCCAAGGCGCGGCGAATGAAATCTCCACTACGTTGGCTCGCAACTGGAGCGGAGGCAAAGGCAGTGACCTTCTGCGCTTCATCCGCCTGGAAAGCACCAAAGCAGAACACATGCTTTATGCCACTCAACTCGCCGAAGGCGTTTTGCTTGCCATGGTTTTCGATGCCGAAACGCCGTTCAGTACCATTCGTTCGCAGGCAGGACAACTGGTCACCTCGTTGAGCGAAGATGAAACCAAAGAAGATAAACCCAGCTGGCCCAAAACCAAAAAGCCGGATGAGATCATAACCAGCGAAGTCACTGATGAGGAAGGGGATGAGATCGAGATTCCTCCCATTTCTGAAATCATTGTGGACGTTCCTTCCCCCGACCCGAGGCGGAGTCAACCAATAAAGATTGCCTCGCCCGAAATCCAACGGCCGCGTCCGCCTGAAGTGGTCATTGATCCCGATCAGACTCATCGCTCCATCTTCAGCCGCGAATCATCGCCTCCGATTCCGTTAAAGGATTTATTGCTTGCGCAGCAAGCCTCCGATTTGGAGCAGACCACTCCTTCGCAAGCAAAGGCCGCCGAAGAGTTGGATGTGACTGCGCCCTCCAAATCCCACGCGCGGCCGATGACACCGGTGCGTCAATCCGGCGAGCTGGATGAAACTCGTCCGCACTCGATGGATGAAGTTGCGGGACGAATCGTTTTGGAACCGGTCAGCGCGGGCGTTTACAACTTGACGTATGCTTGTTTATTAGTGCCCCGCTTCTCGTCCCATTATTTGACCGGTGATATTGCGGATCGTCTTTCAGAATGGCTTCCAAATATCTGCGTCGCGTTTGGCTGGCGGCTTGAATATCTCGCGGTCCGCCCAGAATATCTGCAATGGGTTGTGAATGTTCCACCGGCGACTTCGCCGGGTTATTTGATGCGCATCATGCGCCAACAGGCTTCGGAGAAGATATTTACCGAGTTTGCGCGCTTGAAGAAAGAAAATCCTTCCGGCGATTTTTGGGCGCCGGGTTATCTCATCATGGGTGGGA
>DATCTP010000149.1:0-3005 GCA_036567885.1 Anaerolineales bacterium
CCACCCTTTCCTCCCCCATTTTCTTTGAAAATGGGGGAGGTGTCACAAAGTGACGGAGGGGGAAACGAGTATACTTTCCATGATGCAAAATATTGATCACATTCTTCAAATCATCCAACCTGAACTCCACTTTGCATATATACGCGCTTCCGGCCCCGGCGGACAGAACGTCAACAAGGTAGCCACGGCAGTTCAACTCCGCTTCAATGTTCGTGATTCATCTCTATCAGAGCGCTTAAAGGCACGCTTGTTAAAAGTTGCGGCCCATCGAATCTCCAAGGATGGCAATTTGATTATCGAAGCCAAAAGATTTCGCACACAAGAACAAAACCGTCAAGATGTGATAAATAGATTTATTTTGTTGCTGGGCAAAGCATCCGAAGAGCCAAAGCATCGCAAGAGAACCAAGCCAACAGAATCGTCCAAGGTGGAAAGACTAAGGACAAAGAAGCACAAATCAGAGATCAAAAAGAACAGGCAAAGCAGGAGTTTTGATTAACAAATGCAGTGTTAGACTTGCCGCTCATAAAATGCTATAATGAATTCATGACAACTTCGCTTCCTCCACAACCGAATACTTCCCCTGCTCCGCCTCCATTGACTCCCGAACAGATCGCGGCGCGAAAAGCTCAAGAACAGCAAACGCGAACGATTGTTATCACAGTCTCGATAATTGCTGTTGTGGTCCTCGCGTTATTGATCACGGCAATCTATTTCCTGCTCCGTCCGGAAACGCCTGCGGATGTGGTGGGAAAGATTCGCGATGTCTTTATCATCGTGGTCGGGTTGGAAACGCTCATTATCGGCGTGGCGCTTGTGGTTTTGTTGATCCAGCTTGCAAGCTTGATCAATCTTCTTCAAAACGAAGTCCGCCCCATTATCCAGGCCGCGAACGAAACCGTCAACACGCTGCGCGGCACAGCGGAATTTCTCAGCAAGAACGCCGTGGAACCGGTTGTCAAACTCAATAGTTATCTGGCAAGCATTCAACGTGTGTTAGAATTGATGGGACTTAAACGCAAATAACCAAAAGGAGACTATTATGGCATCTGACAGTGATGAATTTGGTGCATTCCTGGTCGGCTTCATCGTCGGCGGATTGGCCGGAGCCGTTGTATCATTGCTCTTCGCGCCGCAAAGCGGCGAAGAAACCCGCGCCTTGATCCGCGAGAAAAGCATCGAATTGCGCGACCGGGCATCGGAAAGTGCGGAAGAAGCATTAGCGAATGCGGAAGCCGCGGCGGCAGAAGCCCGCGCTCGCGCCGAAGAATTGACGAAGGTTGCCCGCGCCCGCGCAGAAGAAGTGGCAAAAGAAGCTCGCGTTCGAGCCGATGAAATTGCCAAGGAAGTCCGGGCACGCGGCGAAAGCGCGGTCGAATCGCTCCGCAAACCCGCCAGCAAAAAATCAACCGACACACCCAGCGCATCTTAATATAAGATGCTTACAAACAAGGGTTTGACAAATGTCAAACCCTTGTTTTTTTAGAATCCCATGCGTTTCATTTCGCGCTTCATGCGTTTCTTCTTCCGTCACTTTTACCATTCCTTTTCCTGGACGTATGATTCCGTCGCGGCCGCGGTATCCATTGGGCGGTGGAATGATTGGGTACAAGCGGTTGTTCCATACATTCATGGGAGAAAGATTTTAGAGATCGGACCCGGTCCCGGGTACCTGCAAAGTATCTTACACGATAAAGGTATTTCTGCTATTGGCTTGGATGAATCCATGCAGATGATTCATCTTGCCAAAAATCGCCTCATCAAAGCAGATTCCAAAATCATTAACCTTGTACGCGGACTGGCACAAACGCTTCCTTTCCCCGACGCGAAATTTGATACCGTTATCTCGACTTTTCCTTCGGAATATATATTTGATCCGAATACGCTGACACACATTTATCGTGTCCTTAATAGTGATGGTCTCTTCATTGTTCTGCCCGCCGCCTGGATCGTCGGACGCAAAATCATCGACAGAGCCGCGGCATGGCTGTTTCAAATCACAGGGGAAACGCCAAAGAACATCATTGAGGTTGTTACGGAAAGATTCGTTCATCCACTCAAAGAAGCGGGGTTCAAAGTGGAAAGCCAGCAAGTTGAAATCAGATCGAGTATAGTTTTGATTTTGATTGCCACGAAAGAATACACCCCATGATAAAATCCTTTTTGTTAGAAAGGAAAAACTTATGCTGAAAAAACTTCGTGAACCAGTCAATGGGCTGACGCATTTCTTCGCCGCCATTGTCGGCGTCATTGGCTTGATCGTGCTCATCGTCCTAGGTTGGAAAAACATTCTCAAAGAGATATCTTTCAGTGTCTATGGAATAAGCCTGATCTTATTGTTTGCCGCCAGCGCCACCTACCACATGGTCAAAGCGGGGCCTAAGATTATTGAAAAACTTCGGAAGATCGATCATTCCGCCATCTATGTGCTGATTGCCGGAACCTATACGCCATTCTGCATGGTCATGTTCCAAGGTTTCTGGAAATGGGGCTTGCTTGCGCTCGTCTGGTCGCTAGCTGTGCTAGGGGTTGCCCTCGAAGTGGTGCTTATCAAAGCTCCACGCTGGCTGAGGACCGGTGTTTACATCTTGATGGGATGGCTTTGCATTGCCGCAATTGGCGAAATGCTAAAAGTCCTTCCGGCGGGCGCGCTGGTATGGCTGTTCACCGGCGGGGTAATCTACACTTTGGGTGCCATCGTGTACGCCACCAAGATGCTCAACTTCTTTCCCGGCAAATTCGGTTTTCATGAAGTATGGCATATCTTTGTCATTCTCGGAGCAGTGGCACATTTCATTGCTATCGCGGTGTATATCGCACCGCACGGAATCTAACATCAAAGATTTCCTGATCAAACAGCCGTGACTGGAATTCACGGCTGTTTGATTTTATAAACAATTTCCCCTTGACTCACCTATCCTTCTTTGCTATAATAATTTAGGCACACCTAAATTATATATTAGGCAATAAATAAATTTCAAGCGAGGCAACAATGAAAATCAATA
>DATCTP010000150.1:0-3920 GCA_036567885.1 Anaerolineales bacterium
ATTCGATTATCTCATCCTTACACATACCAAATATTTATAATTCCGAAAAAATCACTGGCTTGTTATACACCGTTCCCTTTACCCTTTACGCGTTCAACACAGTCGTCAGTCTAGTTTACAGGCCGCCGCAACGCGGTCCAGTTGATCAAAGTGGCCAACAGTTATTAAAATGGTTTATAGGCGTTTTACTTGGAAGTTTTATCTGCGGTTTTCTAAGTTTCCTTCTCTTCTTCTGGGCAGCTTTACGGTACTTTGAAGATTTTCTCCCATCCCTTATTATATTGAGCATTGTTGGGTTTTGGCAGGGATATCGTTACTGTTCTGCTCATATAACATATCGCAATGTATATCTCATTATCGGGATTGGTTTAATACTGATTTCAATCGTCGTAAGCACTTTAATTGCCTTGTCTTTTGGATCGCCGCGCTTTGAGGAATTCAATCCTCATTTATGGAACTTTCTACAGCAATAAAGCCATCGAATAGCGACAAAACTTTATTGCTCACACCTATAAATCTCCAAGATCTGGTCAGCTCTATGGGTAAGGCTCTCCAATACCATAATCCAAATCTACAATTTAGATAGCCTGAATATCAAACCGATGTCTTGTATTCACACATGGATAAGTTATTAAGAATAGATCCCAATTACCCAACGCGCGGCATGTTCTCCAAGAAAGCTCCTTGGCATTCCCAAAAGTTAATTTATTTCACAAAATCAACACATCTTTTACACATGAGGCGAGAATGCTCTTGATATACTGATTAACATATAACGGAATTTTAGAAACAGAAATTCACAGCCAAGAATGAATTCGGTTAAATGCAATCCAAGTCAAATTTCGTCTACAGAACCGGTGCTTCCTGGATATGTCAACAATTTAAAATCTCGTCAGATCTGGATTTCTACATCCATCAGCATTCTTTTTGTAATCACATTTTATATATGGTTTATTAGTTTTGGATCATGGACAAATTGGCCATCCGTTACCAATTATGACGGTTATTACAACGAGCTTGCTATCGCTTTCCAAGGAGGAAACTTATCACTTCAAATTAAACCCAGTCCCGATCTGCTGGCGCTTCAAGACCCGTATGATCCAACCTCTCGACATGACAATCATATAGCATACCCAATAGACTTCTCTCTTTATAAAGGCAAATACTATCTTTATTTCGGACCGGTTCCAGCCTTATTTCTGTTAGCAGTCAGACTTATGGGTTCGGGCACTATTGCTGATCATTATTTCGTTTTTATATTTGTTTCTGGAATCCTGATATTTCAATCGTTACTGATCATAAAAATACGGAAACGTTTTTTCAAAAATATTCCTGCCTGGTTGACATTCCTCTGCATTTTGTTCTGCGGCTTGATATCTCCGATCCCATGGATATTAACATTGGCACAAGTTTATGAAGCCGCCAGCGCAGGTGGTCAATTCTTTTTCTTGGCAGGTCTCTACTTTCTTATCAATGCCTTAGACCGAGAATCTCCTTCAATTGGGCAACTCCTCGTAACCGGAATTTCATGGGCATTTGCAATAGGGACGAGGCTAACTCAGATCGTGCCCATTGGCTTCGTTATTTTCATGACGATATTTTGGATCTTGAGAATTTTTTTTCAAACAAAAAGGCGATCAAGAGTTTCTTCCCCATTAATAGCCCTATGCCTACCAATTGTCTTTGGATTGGCTATTCTTGGCTGGTACAACTGGGCACGCTTTGATTCTGTTTTTGAAACCGGCTTCTATTATGAACTAGCGGGACCTTTCCTTCAAAAATACAGTCATGTACTCTTTTCCCCGCTATATCTATTACCTAATTTATGGGACTATTTGGTTGTGCGACCAAAGGTCGGCCTGGCTTTTCCTTTTATCCAATCAATATCAGGATATGGCTCTATAAAATTTTCTTTTATCAGCCTGCCGCCGATCTATCATGAAGGCTCAATCACCGGAATATTATTCAGCACGCCATTCGTTTTGTTCGCCGCTATTCCGCTGCTAACCTTCCTACCGAAAAATAAAACTACCAGCGATGAAATCGTTGCAGATCATGATACTTATTTATTCAAATGGTTGATTATTAGTTTATTAGGATCTTTCCTGTTCGGACTCGCCCCTCTTGTTCTATACTTTTTTGTACAAACACGCTTCCTAACTGACTTTATATCGTCTCTTATTTTGCTTAGCGTTATAGGATTTTGGCAAGGCTATAATTTTCTGACCTACAAACCTTTTATCCGCAGGCTATATGTCGCCGCGGGAATTCTTCTCATGGGTGTATCAATCATCATCAGCATCTTGGTAACATTATCCGCAAATGCCGCACAATTTCAGCAATTCAATCCCATCCTTTGGAACCATCTAATCAGTTTGTTCTCACGATAAAGCAAGCGATCTCAATCCATCTCGCGCCGCCCCGATAAAGCTCTAAGTAATGTATTTTGATCTGCGTATTCCAAATCGCCGCCGACCGGCAAGCCGCGCGCCAGCCGCGTCACTTGGATTTTATATGGACGCAACTGCTGTTGCAGATACAGCGCCGTCGCATCGCCTTCCATGCTTGGATTGGTCGCGAGAATAACTTCCTTAACTCCACCACGCGCGACGCGCGCGATCAATGGCTTGACCTTGATATCATCCGGACCAACACCTTCGATGGGAGATAAAACTCCATGAAGTACATGATATTTTCCATTATATGCGCCGATGCGTTCCAACGCCAAAACATCCAGAGCTTCCTCAACAACGCAAATCTGCGATCCATCGCGTTTTGGATTCTCGCACACTTCACAACGCGTTCGTCCCGCTTCGGTAATGTTAAAACATTCTTCACAAAATGCAATTTTATCTTTCAAGTCATTCAACGCTTCTGACAAATCCTGTGATACTTCATCCGGTGCGCGCAGAAGATAGAACGCCAGCCGTGACGCGGACTTCGGTCCAATGCCCGGCAAGCGTTCAAACGCGTTGATAAGTTTCTGGATGGGTTCGGGAAGAAGCATAATTATTATGCGTAGGGACACAGCGGCGCTGTGTCCCTACAAATTTAAAACGGTAACCCGCCCGTCAACGGACCCAATCTCTGCGAGGCAAGTTCACGCGATTGATCCAGCGCCATATTCACAACGGACAAGACCAAATCCTGCAACATCTCGGCATCGGCATCCTTCAACAAATCCGGTGAAATCTCAACCGATTTGCATTTCTGATCGCCAGTCATTACAACTTTAATAGCACCGCCACCCGCCGTTGCAGTGACCGTTTCATCAGCAAGCTTCGCCTGCGCCTCAGCCAATTGCTGTTGCATGCGTTGAAGTTGTTGCATCATGCCACCGCCACCCATTTGTTGACCTTTGTTAAACCCTTTAGCCATAAATGCTCCTCTTAATTTCAAACTTTATTCTTGCACATCCACAATCTCGCCGCCGTGATCGAGGGCGGTTGCCACCATGCCATCGGCAGAGACATGCGGCGGCAGTTTGCCTTTTGCATTCGTCACCGCACACTTGATTTTCAAACTCACGCCCAACACATCGGCAACCGCTTTTTGGGTCGCATCCAAATTCTCCGGCTTATCCATCAGCGCCCGCACCGTATCGGATTGGAATCCCAAAATCAACTCATCGCCGTGAACATCCATCGGCTTGCAGGAATTGAGCAACGCTTCGACAGCCGGATGCGCAGGCTTGATGACTGCGCGGATATCTTTCCACGATTTATTAATTTCCGCGAGACTAATCACCGCTTCATTCTTTGACCCTTCGACTTCCGCTTCGACACTTCCATCGGTCGCAACGCGGCGGCTCAGGCCAACGCTGGAAGCGGATTCCGTTTTGACGGATTGATTCGCAGCTGTAGGCTTTGTCTGTTTAACGGAAGCCACTTTCGGTGTGGTAGCAGAAGCGGAAACTTCAG
>DATCTP010000151.1:0-5341 GCA_036567885.1 Anaerolineales bacterium
CAATTACACGGTCGCGCCGCCGGCTTTATTGAATACGCTCCTAATGCGGCCGGAGATACTACAGAAGGTGGATTTGAGCAGTGTCAAGAACTTTGGATCGGGTGCTGCTCCGCTTTCTCCTTGGATGGTCAAGAAGTGGCAGGAAGAATATAAGATTCCGGTAGTCAATATTTTTGGCTCAAATGAAGGTGAATCGTTTACGAGCGGGATGAAAGAATTCCCTGA
Organism: Anaerolineales bacterium; assembly: GCA_036567885.1. GTDB lineage: Bacteria > Chloroflexota > Anaerolineae > Anaerolineales > Villigracilaceae > Fen-1038. Next base: position 226 of record DATCTP010000151.1, read on the forward strand.
TCCCACAATGCGTGCCCAATATTTTCCACGCTTTGGTGTTCCGGGTTTCACTTGGGACTCACGTGTGGCGGCGCAAATGTCCACCAAGCTGGTTGCCAATGGAGAAGAAGTGAACGAAGCGGGCGTTCCAGGTGAGATGGCGATTAAAGGTCCGGGGATTTTCCCCGGCTACTATCATCGCCCAGAGTTAACTCAAAAGGTATTTGATAAGGATGGTTATTTTTATACCGGTGACCTGTTTGAGATTGCCGGCGAGCCCGGAAATTTGAATGGCTATAAGTTTGTAGGTCGCGCCAAAGACATCATCATCCGCGGTGGAATGAATATTTCAGCGGAGGAAGTGGAAGGACTGCTGATGGGCCTTCCACAATTGGCGGATGCAGCGGTTGTGGGCTATCCCGATGAGAGATTGGGAGAAAAAGCCTGTGCTGTGGTGGTACTTAAGCCAGGCCAGGATATCACGCTGGAAGAAATAGTTTCTGCTCTTAAAGAAAAGGATATCGCAGTGTATAAACTGCCCGAGATGATGGTCAAGATGGATGCATTGCCGCGCAATCCGGTGGGGAAGGTTCTTAAACGAACCATCCGTGAGATGGTGCAGAAACAATAATTCAGGATCTTGTATGGATTTTGCTCTGTCTACGGACCAAGTCTTTATCAAGGATACGTTGCATAGATTCTTGCAGCGGGAATGTCCGCGCGAGAAGGCGCATGAATTGGATGAACAGGGTACTTTCCCGGGCGAACTGCTGGCAAGAATTGCTGAGATCGGTTTTTGTGGTTTGAATGTTCCGGAAGCTTTCGATGGCAGTGGACAGGATTTGGTTGGAACTGCGATTGGTATTGAAGAGATTGCGGCGGCATCACCAGTTCTGGCCATGCTATTCGCCAGTGTCAGTTTGTGCGGCGGACGCGTCATTTCACGGTTTGGCAGCCCAGCCCAGCAACAGGAATATCTCCCGCAGATTAGCCGCGGAAAACTAAAATTTAGTTTTGGATTTGAAGATGAACTTGCACGCGATGGGATGCAAGTAAGCTTGAACGGAGAATCTTATATCCTAAGCGGCCGCGCATCGTGCGTTCCGTTCACGAATCCCGCCTTGGCTGATTATCTGTTTGTTCAAGCGCGCAACCACGAGGACCAAAACAATATTTCGCTATTCATTGTTCCTCTTGATGTCTCTGGGTTGCAAATTCAAGCCATGCCTACTGTGGGAATGCGCGGCATTGGATTCGGCGAGATAATCTTTGATCAAGTCCAACTCAACGCAGAGCAAGTTTTGGGAGGGCCGCAATGTTTTGGTCAAGCAACGAATCAATTGGAATATTTAGCTGCGCTTGATCAAATTTGCGGAGCCGCAATTGGATTGGGTGTCGCGCAGGGAGCGTATGAATATGCCCTGGATTACGCGCGCGAACGCTCGCAGTTTGGGCAGACTCTTCTTCAGTTCGAAGCAGTTGAAAACATGCTCGTGGATGAAGCGGTGAATTTACAATCCACCCGCTGGTTACTGTATCATGCTTGTTGGCTTGCCGATCAGGATAAATCGTTTGCGCTCGAAGCAGCAATGGCGCGTTTGCAGGCAGGGAACCTTGCACGACAGGCCGGTCTACAAAGCGTGCACATTTTGGGCGGTTATGGATATATGGCTGAGTACGATGCACAACGTTCGATGCGCGATGCGCTGGCGATATTTCCAGGCGGCGAGAGTTCCGAATTATTAAAAACAAAAATAGGAAAGCAATTACATAGCCTATGAATTCACTCAAAGGGAAAGTTGCCATTGTCGGGATTGGCGAAGTGCCAACCGGTCGTTATCCGGAGCGCAGTGCAATTGAGTGCGCCATCGTATCGGCTCGAGATGCCATTCGAGATGCGGGAATTTCCAAGCAGGAAATTGACACGGTCATTCCCACCGCCGCGTTATGCAATGCGGCTTTCAACACAGACCTTGTTACTGGTCGCGTGGTGGAAGAATTGGGATTGCAGGTTCACAACAATTTACAGTTGTTTGCAGGCGGAGCAACCAGCGCAGTCATGTTGAAAGTTGCCGCAGGCTTGATTACCACCGGAGTCTCAAAGGCGATTTTATTCGTCCATGCCGATAAACTGGGCACCAGCATTTCGGGTCAGGAAGGCATTGATCTGTTTTCAACCGCTGGAATATCCAAAGAATGGGAAGTTCCATACGGCATGCACTATTCCACAGTCGCCGGTTTGATCACGCAGCGTTATATGTATGAGACCGGCACAACCGCTGAACAACTAGCGGCAGTCTGCGTATCGAATCGCAAATGGGCTGAACTGAATCCCAATGCCATGTTTCGCAAACCGTTGACGATCGAAGATGTGCTGGCTTCGAAAATGCTGTCCACGCCGCTGCATGCGTTCGAGTCGAACATGTTGGCAGATGGCGGATCCGCTTTTGTGGTGGTATCTGCAGAACGGGCGCGCGATCTTACTGACCGACCGGTCTATGTGTTGGGAGAAGGCTCACGCGTCACGCATTTTGCGCTCTCGCAGGAATCGGATTTATCCCGCTTTGGCTACGCCCAGGCAGCGGCTGAGGCTTACGAAATGGCTGGTTTGGCGCCTGCCGATATCGACCTGGCGGAACTATACGATTCGTATCCGGTCTTCCAATTGATTGCGCTGGAGGAACTGGGTTTATGTTCACGCGGAAAAGCGGGCGAGTTTGTGTTGAACGGTTCGACTTGGCCCGGCGGAAAACTTCCGATGACCACCAACGGCGGAATGTTGTCGCAAGGTCATACCGGTGCTGGCGGCGGGATCGCCATCCTGGTTGAAGCGGCGAGGCAGCTCAGGGGCAAAGCTGGCGAACGGCAGGCGCCGCGCGCACGTTTTGCAATTGAGACTGCAACCGGCGGCACCTATGTGGACGCGCACGTTACGATTTTAGGAAATGAAATTCCGTAACATGAATTTCGGAGAATGAATTTTATGACGAACAAACCTGTTCCTCCTGTAGATGCCTGGACGCGACCCTATTGGGATGCGGCGCGTGAACATAAACTGCTGCTTCAATATTGCCCGAGCTGCGAAAAGCACATCTTCTATCCGCGAAGATTTTGCCCGTTCTGTGATTCAGATCAACTCGAATGGAAGGAATCACCTGGAACCGGAAAAGTATACGCATATACTGTTGTCCGCAACAATGCTCCTTCTGCCTTTATTGCGGATATGCCATATGTGATTGCCGTCGTGCGCCTGGATGAAGGCGTACAAATGATGACCAATATCGTTGAATGCAATCCGGATGATGTGCACAGTGAGATGTCCGTGGAAGTGGTGTTCGAGAAGCTCAATGATGAGATCGCATTGCCGAAGTTCAAACCCGCTAAAGCCGCGGTCATGCCGCGTTGAGAGGAAGTTTCTAAATGGCAGAAAAATATTGGGATGATTTTTCCGTTGGTGAAGTATTCAACAGCATGGGCATCACGGTGACTGAAGCGCATTTGGTCGCCTGGGCCGGACTGACGATGGATTTTTATCCGCTTCACATGAATCAAGAGTATGCCGCCAACACTTCCTTCAAACAACGGATAGCTCATGGGCCGCTGACTTTTGCGCTGTCCGTTGGATTGATGGGGATGACCGGCCAGGCAAAAGATTCAGTGATTGCGTGGTTAGGCGTGGATAATATGCGCATCCCGGCTCCGGTATTTATTGGCGATACGATCAAGTTGAAAGTTGAAGTCTTGGAACTCCGTCCGACCAAGAATCCCAGCCAGGGTTTCTGCAAAATGCGCTATGAAGTATCCAACCAGCATGATGTGGTTGTAATGGTTTTCGATATGAATTTCCTGATGCACAAAAAGGTGGAAGAGTGAATTCGCAAGTGGACCAGGATCGTATTCGTGACGTAACGCGGGGGTTTGTTGAGAAGGAGATCTCGTTTGAATTGTCGCGCGAGATTGATCAACAGGATATCTATCCAGAGGAGTTGCTTCGCAAATTCAGCCGGACTGGATTGTGGGGGATCAACATTGCTGAAAAATACGGCGGTATGGGTGGTCGTTCGGTGGATGCCATGCCTGTTTACGAAGAGCTTTCACGGCGGCTGCCGGTTTTGGCTTGGGTCATTGGCAATATCATGCTGTATGGCAATGACATTATTGGGATCAACGGCAGTGACGCACAGAAGGAGAAATTTCTACCGGCGCTGTCTCAGGGAAAGCTCCGCTTCAGCTTCGCGCTGACCGAGCCAGATGCTGGTTCAGATGCGGCGAACATCAGCACCAAAGCCGTTTTTCAGGATGGCGCCTATTGGATCACGGGTAATAAAATGTTCATCACCGGCGCAGGTGTAAGCGACTATGTGGTTACGCTGACCCGCACAGCGCCTTCGCGTTACAGGGGCATCACTGCCTTTGTCGTGGATACTTCGATATCTGGTTACAGTGCCAGTCCATTGAAAAAGCTTGGATATCACGGCTCGAACACTTGCTCAGTGCATTATGAAAATGTGCGTATTGCACCGGAAGATATTCTTGGCGGCGAGGCTTGTCTGAATCAAGGCTGGCAGCACATGACCAGTTTGTTGAACAGCGAACGTTTGGCGCTATCCGCTTGTGCGTTGGGAATCGGCCAGGCTGCATTGGATGAGACGATCGCTTACTGCAAAGAACACTACCGCTTCACAAACCCCAACGGTCGGTTTCAGGCAATTCAACATGCGATCGCAGAAATGGCTACGGAGTTGGAAGCGGCGCGTCGTCTGGCTTATCACGCCGCCTCGTTGGTGAGACAGGAAAAAGATTGTTTGAAGGAAACCTCGATGTCCAAGTATTTCACCACCGAAACGGCTAAGAAGATTGCGCTACGCGGAATAGATTTGCTTGGCAATGAAGGCGGCACGCTGGCCTTTAATCTACAGCGTTATCTGCGTGATGTACTGGTGTTGACCATTGGCGGAGGCACCAGTCAGATTCAGAAAAATATTATCGCCAAACAACTTGGATTGGCAGTTGCTTGACGCAAATTTCTATATTTTTGAGAGGAAAACAGAATTTATGATGCAGGATATTTACCCGGCGGCTGGTGATGAGCTGGTGGAGCTGGATCAGGTAAAGCGCGAGAAGGTGTTTCTCGCGG
>DATCTP010000152.1:0-9584 GCA_036567885.1 Anaerolineales bacterium
TTGGACGGATTGGTTCGTTCCGGTCAAAGGAAGCCCGTATAAAGAGTTCAATTACACTATGAACGATAACAGCAAATTTGAAGATCATGGCCAGGGGCAAAATGATTACATGACCGATGTGCTTTCTCAAAAAGCCGATGACTTCATCCGCACCTCCGCCTCGGACTCGCATCCGTTCTTTCTCTATCTTGCGACGTATGCGCCTCATGAACCGGCGACGCCATCCCCGCGCGATGCCAGTCTGTTTTCCGATTTGACCGCGCCGCGCACGCCGTCGTTCAATGAAGCCGACGTTTCCGATAAGCCACCGAACACCGCCGCCGATCCGCTTCTTACAGATTTCCAAATCAGCAAACTTGACGAGTTGTATCGCAACCGCGTGCGTTCCATGCAAACCGTGGATCAAATGTTGGCGCGCTTGATCGCCACATTGCAGCAGACCGGTCAATTGGATAACACGTACATTATCTTTACTTCCGATAACGGCTATCATCTTGGACAGCATCGCTTAATGGGTGGCAAGGGCACCGCGTATGAAGAGGATATTGTCGTGCCGCTACTTGTGCGCGGACCGAATGTCCAGGCGGGCGCGGCTTTGGATGGATATGTATCGGGCAACATTGATATCGCACCAACCATCGCGGAGCTTGCAGGCGTGGTTCCGCCATCGTACGTGGATGGCCGCTCGCTCGTCCCGTTGTTTAGCGCCCAGCGTCCGCCTCCATCGGATTGGCGTCAGGGTTATCTTATCGAATATTATGGCGCGGGTGAAGCAGAAGGCGCAATTACTTCCAAGGTTGCCTACAATAATCTCGATCCATTGCTGGAACCGCCCGACCTTGATCAATTTCTGCCGGTTGCGGCCATCCCCGATTATCTTGCGCTCCGCACGCCGCAATATACTTATGTGGAATATCAAGGTGGTTTCCGCGAACTCTACGATCTTAAGCAGGATCCGTACGAACTGAACAACATCGCTTCAACCGCTGACCCGAATTTGCTTGCCCAGCTTTCAGCTTGGCTCAAGGCGTTGGCTTCCTGCTCCGCCGCTTCGTGCCGCACCGCCGACCTGAACGGAATTCATTAAATGCTCATTGTGTAGTGATAAAATAGCGACCCTGTGACTACTTTCCCTTCAACTCAACGTTCCTTCTTTTCTTCGCGCGGACTATTGACCGTCACGCTGATTCTGCTGTTTGGACTTGGCTTTGGCGTCCGCTTATACCAACTGACGAACCTGCCGCTTGATTTCCAGCCGACGCGCCAACTGCTTTCGATGCTCAAAGCGCGCGGCATGTATTATGCAACCAATCCGCCGGGAATTCCCGATTGGCAGCGACAAATGGCGATCCAGCAATGGAAAACGCGCGCCGATGTCGAACCGTCCATTTTGGAAAACATCGTGGCGTTCACCTATCGTTTTACCGGCGAACATTTTTGGATCGCACGCATCTATTCATCGCTGTTCTGGATCATCGGCGGAATCTTTCTCTTCCTGCTGGTGCGCGATTTGATTTCCGTGGACGGCGCGGTGATCGCGACCGCCTATTATCTTTTCTTTCCGTATGCGATGATTGCCAGCCGTTCCTTCCAACCCGATCCGTTCATGGTGATGAGCATCTTATCGTTCTGGTGGGCATTTTTCTGTTGGACGAAGAATCCATCTTGGAAGTGGACCGTTCTTGCCGGACTTTTGGGCGGGCTTGCCATTCTGATTAAGTTCTCTGCCGCCTTTTTTGTGATCGGCGCGGCGCTTGGACTCGCGCTTGGAAAATTTTCCTTGCGCGATCTAATTCGCAAACCGCAAATATGGGTTATGGTTGTGCTTGGAATTTTGCCAGCCGCGGCTTATCTTTATGATGGGCTGGTGTTGAACAATTTCCTTCGCCAGCAATTCGGCGGAAGATTCTTTCCTTCGTTATTGTTCAGTCCGATCAATTATGTAAATTGGGAAGTCAAAGCCGCGATGGCGGCGGGCGGCATGGCAATCATGTTCGGGTTGCTGGGCCTGTTCTTCGTCCGCGAACGAAGCGCACGATTCTTTATGTATGGTCTGTGGGGCATGTACATTCTCTACGGTCTGTATTTCGATTATCACATCGCCACACATGATTATTATCAATTGCCTTTCATTCCCATCGTGGCTGTCTCGATGGCACCGGTCGCAGATTGGTTTCTCGCCCGTTTGGCTGAGTTAAGCGCCGGACGCTGGTTGCGGATTGCCGCAACCGTTTTTCTTGCATTCGGTTTGTTTTCCGTGTCCTGGGATATTCGCAACACGCTCAAGTCCGTGGATTATCGTCCGCAAGCGACCATGTGGGCGGAGATTGGCGATAAGCTCGGGCATGGTGCCGGTGTGGTGGCGTTGACGCAGGATTATGGTCAGCGTTTGAATTATTGGGGCTGGCAGAACGCTGAAATCTGGCCTAATTCCGGCGACATTGATTATCATGAACTGCGCGGCGCCACGTTTAACTCCAACATGAATTTCGTGAAGATGACCAGCGGCAAGAACTTTTTCCTTGTCACCGATTTTCAGGAACTGGATCGCCAAGTGGAATTGAAAAAATCTCTATCTGTTCTGCCTGTTTATGCACAAGGCAATGGCTATATTATTTATGATTTGCGTAATCCGCCCGCGCCGTAAGGATTCATTTTAAATGTCTGTTTCTGAATCAAAAAGATCACAACCTATTCTTTTTCGCATTGCGCTGGGATTGGGGGCAATTTCCATGACGACTGCATTAGGTCTGTTTGCCTATCTTGGTACATTCACGCGCTACTTAGCGGACGATTATTGCGAGACCGTTCTCGCGAGGAATGGTCTGATTCAATCGCTCATTCAACGCTATGAGACAGTTTCAGATCGTTATTCCAACTTGCTTTTTGTTGGCTTGAGCGAATATCTGATCCCGCGCAACGTGCAGATTATGCCGGTCATTATGATCCTTCTTTGGACGGCGGCGCTGACTTGGTTTGTCTATGAAGCCCGAAGAATGATCGGATTGTGCTGGTCCATTTGGATGGACTTTTTTTTAGCCGCGTCTTTGGCTTTCTTTTCCGTTTTGGAAGCTCCGAATCGTTTCCAGACCATTTATTGGCGTTCTGCAATGGCGACGCATTTTGCGCCGTTGGTATATTTGACCGCGTTCGCTGCTTTGCTATTAGTTTTGATCCGCAGGAACGAAAGCCGCCGTCCCGCGCTTTGGATCGGAATCCTTTGCCTTATCATTGCTTTTTTCGGCGGCGGTTTCTCTGAACCGCCGGTCGCGGTTTTGATCGTTGTGTCGGCATTAGTGGTTGCCGCAATATGGTTATGGGGGAAAGGAACGCGTCGCCTTCCGGCATTGACCCTTTACAGTTGGACGTTGGCGGGCGGTTTGCTCGCATTAGTAGTTTTGATGGCGGCTCCCGGTAATTCGTTCCGCATTCGCTCTGTCAGGCCGGATGTTGTTGATTTGGTCTATAAGACTCTTGTAGCTACGCTTCAATTTATCCTCGATACTTTTTCCATTCTTCCATTGCCGACTTTTGTTTCGATTGTCATTCCACTTTTGTTGTTCTATGGTTTCTTCGCGACCTCCCCCGCTTTGTCGTCCGCAAAGAAGCGAATGGTATGGATCACCCTTGCAGTGATCCCTCTTTTGTCATTTGGTTTGATTGTGGCAGGTTTCGCACCAAGTGTATATGGGCAGGCGTTTCCGGCGGAGCGGGCTCGCTTTATAGGTCTCATGTTCATGATCGCCGGTTTGATGCTGGAGGGCGCGGGGGTTGGAGTTCTTCTTGCTCAATGGAAGATGCGCTGGTCGTCAGTCGCAACGGCTTTAGCCATGAGCTTGTTGGCTCTTTCGGCTATTTATCCTTTGCATGCCTCTTGGAGCGTTGTACAAAATAAACATCCATATTACAGTCTCTGGTCTTCGGTATGGGATTATCGTCAGGGGCGGATCTTGGCGGATAAATCAAAAGGCGTAACCGATATTGTGAGTTTCAAAATGTACAGCATCGAAGGTGTTGCGGAAATGGACGCCAACCCGAAGTCGTGGATCAATGTGTGCGCCGCAAATTATTATGGGGTTCATTCCATCAGCGCGCCATAAACCTGTAACTATGAGTAAACTTCCTCCGATTCTGGTGACGGGCGCGCATCGCACAGGGACAACTTGGGTGGGTAAAATGTTATCCGCCAATTCGCAGACGGCTTATATCAGCGAGCCGCTCAATGTGCTTCATCGCCCGGGCGTGCTCCGTGCGGATATAAAGCATTGGTACACATCTATCACAGAAAAAAACGAAGACGCATATTTACCCGCGTTCAACGAGCTTCTGGGATTCCGTTATCATCTTTTCGATGAGATCAAATCGCTGCATTCATCGAAAGATTTCTATCGCATGGGACGCGACCTTGGAATTTTTTCGCGCGGTTGGTTCATGCGTCAATGCCCGCTTCTCAAAGACCCATTCGCGGTCTTTTCATTGCCGTGGTTTGCCGAGCGGTTGAATTGTCAGATTGTAGTAACAGTTCGTCATCCCGCCGGTTTTGCCAGCAGTCTCAAGCGGCTTAATTGGCCCTTTGATTTCAATGATTTATTGAATCAACCTTTGCTGATGCAGGATTATCTTGAACCCTATCGTAGGGAAATGCGGGCGGTGAAAGCTGATGACATTATCGGGCAAGCCAGCCTTTTGTGGACGATGATTTACCGCGTCGTTCATTCGACCCGACAGCGGATTCCATCCATTCAAATTATCCGCCACGAAGACCTTTCGCTTGATCCGGTTTCCGGTTTTCGAAGTTTATATCAATGCTTAGGCTTGGATTTTACGCCACGCGTCGAGCAGACGATTCTTAATTCCAGCAGTTCCGAAAATCCGACCGAAGTTTCGCGGAAGAAGGTTCACGCGGTCAAACTCGATAGCCGCGCGAATCTCGATAACTGGAAACGCCGCCTCACGTCGGATGAGATCGCCCGCATCCGCGCCGTGACCGAAGAAGTGGCGCATCTTTATTATCCCGAAGTGACTTGGAATTGAACGCATCCCTTCCGCTTGTTTCGATTGTCACGCCGTCATTCAATCAGGCGCGGTATCTGGAAGCCACGATCCAATCGGTGCTTTCACAAAATTATCCGCGCCTCGAATATATTATTGTGGATGGCGGTTCGACCGATGGAAGCGTTGATCTTATAAAAAAATACGAAAATAAATTGGCGTGGTGGGTGAGCGAAAAAGACAAGGGCCAGACCGAAGCGATCAACAAAGGCTTTGCTCGCGCAAAAGGCGAGTTTCTGGCGTGGCTTAATTCGGACGACACGTACGAGCCGGATGCAGTATCATCGGCGGTAAAGTTTTTACAGGAACATCCGGAAGTCGGTTTGGTATATGGCGACGCGAATTACATCAATGAAGATAGTCGTCTGCTCGGGCGCTTTCCCGCCGCACAAACCGATTTGATCCGGTTGAGACGCGGCTACGTGCATATTCCGCAACAAGCCGCATTCTTCCGCGCCGATTTGTGGCGTGCGGTGGGACCGCTTGATCCATCCTTTTTCTTCGCGATGGATTATGATTTGTGGGTTCGGCTGGCGGCGCGTTCGCAGGTAAAATATATCCCGCGGATATGGGCGAACTTTCGTTTGCACACTTCTGGAAAGACCATCAGCGCTGATGATCGTTGCTGGCCCGAGATGTTGCGCGTTCATTACCGCGACGGCGGAAATTTTTTATCGGTGATCGTGGCGAAGTATTACATCCGAAAGATCGTTGCCCCGCTTTGGAATTTGCGTCTGCGTCGGAAGTTGCAATCGTAGAAACAAATATTTAATATCGAAAACGAGTATCCAACATGAATTTTCTTTTTGCTCCTCCCTCTTCTGATGATTTCATCCGCTTGCTCAAAGCCTGGAAGTTTTGGCTGTTGGGTGCAATCGTTGGCGCGTTGATCGGCGCGGCGGTTTATTATCTGGCTTTGCCGCCGTATCGGGCGCGCGCTTCGGTCAACGTGGACTTTCATCTGGAACTTGCCTGGCCCCAAAACACCGACCGCCAGCAATTCTATTATCTCGAACGCGAGGCGCGCAAGTTGGAAGAGATTGCCTGGTCCGACGCGGTGCTGAACTCGGTTGCATCGCAAGTCAATGGCGTGACAGTGGACCAGATGCGCAACGGCAAACTTCAATTGAGTCAACCGGCTGTCGGCGGCTGGCATTTCTTTGCGGACGATAATGATCCGACCCACGCCGACGCGCTGGCATCGGCGTGGGCGCAAGCGTTTGCCAAAGAAGTGCACACGGAAGTTGTCGCATCCGCCACCAGCGGGTTGGAGCCGTATATCACGGTCAACGCGGATCAAGTCCAAAATATCCCGACCAAACGTTTATTCAGCGTGAGTACGTATCTATTCGTTGGTGCGGTGGTGTTTTTAGCATTGAGCGCGCTGGTGGTTCTGTTCTTTCATCCGAATCCAACGTCACCCAAATCGAAATGAACAATTTTCTGCGCTCCTGGTTTCATCTGGATAATATCGCTCGCTTTCTTTGGGCGGCGGTGATGTTGACATTGCCGGTCACCAGCTTTCGATATTTTCCATTCATGGGTGCTGAAACGTACGTTCGTCCGCTCTCAGCCTATCCGTTGGCATTATTGTTGATCGTCTTATTTATTCAATTTTTGCGGGATCACAAGCGCTTTACCTGGCCCGGCGCATTTACGCCGTTAGCGGCGTTTGTCCTTGCCGTTTTAGCGGCGACCGTGATTGGCGTCCTGTTTGGACCGCTGGTCTTGCGCGGTCAGGCATATTGGGGCCGCGCTCTGCGCGCCTGGGTCACGTTGATTCTTGGTCTGTCATTCTTCGTCAGCGCGGTTTGGATGAATCGCAATGAAGAAGAATTGCGCTTCACCATCAAATGGATGCTGGCTGGTTTCGTGATGGATGTTTTGTGGAGCGGCGTGCAGGGCATCACCTTTTATTTGCACTTCCTGCCGCGGACTTTGGTGACGCGCGTGCAGCTTGCTTTCTCGATGCGCCAGTTGATCAAGACGAATCGAATTTCAGGAATGGCATACGAACCCGCCTGGATTGCCGGAGAGATCGCGACGGTTTATTTGCCGTGGCTTTTCGCTTCGCTCCTGACCCGCATGCGGATGACGCGTTTCAAGTGGTTTGAACTCATCCTTTTGGGATGCGCGGTTTTGATCCTGCTGGCAACGTTTTAGCGCGGCGGACTTGCCACCGTTGCCGCGACGATTGTTCTTACATTGTTATTTGTCGGCGGCGAATACATCCGTTCGGCTTGGAATTGGTTCGTCTCCGGTTTCCGCAACACAAAGGGAATGATCCTGCGCGTGATCATGATTTTGGCTGTGGTGATTTCGGTATTTGGAGCGGTCTTATTCCTTAGCCGCAAGAATTATATTTCGCGGTTGTGGAATACAAATGCTACCAGCGTTCAGGATTTCCTGATCCAAAATTCGGCGGGCGCGCGCGCCGCCTATATCTGGGGCGCGTTGGGAGCCTATCGCGATCATCCGTGGACGGGCGTGGGATTGGGCGCCGACGGTTTCTACATTTACCAGAATCTGCCGGATTGGATTATGACCATGGTCCCGGAAATTGCTTCGCAGTTGAGTCCGGCAAGTACGCTTTACCCCAATGCGAAGAATCTGTATGTGCGCCTTTTAGCGGAAACCGGCTTGATCGGCTTCATTCTCTTTTTGGCGTTCCAGTTATTTATTCTGGGTGATATAGTCGCCGCGTTAAGACAACGCGCGGCGCTTTGGCGCTATTTGGGGATCGCCGCGCTGTTTTCTTGGCTGGGGATCATCTTTTATAATATGACCCAGGATTCCTTTGCCACTCCGAACATCTGGCTCAATCTTGGTATCTTTGTTGGAATGTCACTATGGTCTTTGCAAGCCGCCATGAAATCTACATAAGTCACATGCAAATTAATTGCATAACAAAGCTGTAATCATTTTCTCCACAATCGGTTTATTTTGTTATCATTAGCCTATGCGGACATACGAAACCCCTTATATCGCCGACTGGTTCGCAATCTCCCTGCGGTGGGCAGTCATGCTGGGCTGTGTGGTCTCGTTAGCGCTGGGCAATCTGTTGACCTGGAAAGCCTTCTGGCCCATTGGCTTGATGGCTTTATGGAACATGGGGATGACGGTGCTCGCCAGCCTCAATACTCGTATCAACTATCATCGCCAGATCAGCCTGGGAGCGGATGTTCTGCTAAGCGGAACATTTTTTTGGTTACAGGGCGGCCTGGCGGGTCCTGTTGCGTGGGCGGGACTTTTACCCATTCTAACGGGCGCGGTCTATTTTGAATACTGGGGCGCGTTGTTCAGCGCGGTTTTGTATGCTGGTCTCTTAATTGCAAATACTTATTATCATATTCAAAGATTCCCTTTTCTTGCATTGGGCTGGGTGGGCGCTTATTTGGCTTTGGGATTGTTATTTGGCTTCATCGGCAGGCAATTGGCAACCCGCTTACATGCCGCGCGCCAGAAATGGCTTGAATCTGAAAACAGGAGATATTCGATTCAAAGCGAACGACTGCGCGCCATCTATGAATTGACTTCCACACTGACTGCGACTCTTTCCTATAAGCGTGTACTCGATTCCGCGCTTGACCTTGGGTTTGCCGCGCTCAACCCGGATCCGGATCAAGCAAGTGACGATCCGCTGGTCAGTGCCGTCCTGCTATTCAAAGGCGGACATCTGCGTGTCGGGTCGGCGCGGCGTTTCACGCAGGCGGATATGCGCGTGACATTCCCCGCCTCGGATGGAATTTTACAAAAGGTCTTTGAAGAAGGCGAACCGTTTTTTTCCAAAGATGTTGGCTATGATCCGGAATTGGGGCGGGTGGTTGCTTTCCGGAATTGCACATCCTCTTATTGTTTCCCGTTGCGGAGCGGGTTTAACGTTTACGGCGCGATGATCTTTGCTCATCCTGATCCCAATTACTTTACGCTGGACCGCCGCGACATGCTGGATATGATCGGGCGGCAGTCGGTTGTGGCGATTCAGAACGCGCGCTTGTATCAGGATTTGGTCGAAGAAAAGGAACGCATGATTGAAGTCCATGAGGAAGCGCGTAAGAAATTAGCGCGCGATCTGCACGATGGGCCGACTCAATCGGTAGCGGCAATGGCGATGCGAATTAACATTGCGCGGCGTATGGTGGAAAAAGATCCGAAATCCGCACTGGATGAACTGTCCAAGATCGAGGAACTGGCGCATCGCACCACAAAGGAAATCCGCCATATGCTTTTCACGTTGCGGCCTCTCATCCTCGAATCGCAGGGCTTGGGCGCGGCGCTCAAATCCATGGCTGATAAAATGCACGAAACCTACAGCCAAAATGTTGCCGTCAATGTGGATGAAAAAATTGCCTCCCAAATGGAAATGGGAAAACAAGGCGTGGTTTTTTACATCATCGAAGAAGCGATCAACAACGCTCGTAAACATGCGAACGCCGCGGATATCTGGGTGCGGCTGATGCCCTTTCAGCAGGGAGTGGCATTGCTTGAAGTCGAGGATAACGGCGTCGGCTTTGACGTGGAAGCGGTCAATA
>DATCTP010000153.1:0-3204 GCA_036567885.1 Anaerolineales bacterium
CGCGGCCGTCCATAATCATTATGCCAGTAGGTGCCGTGGAACGAATCGCCCGTACCGGTGAAAAACGAGACCCACGGCACACCCGGCAGATCATACCCGCGTCCCGCACCAGCTTCCCCATCGTTGGTCATGTGGATCGAGGGACCTTTGTGGAACGTAGAGAAATCTCCGAGCGGCGTGCGTGTGCCTTTGCCTCCGCTGGAACAACGCGCGATCAAAACCGATTGATCGCCTTCAAAAGCGGTGACCAGTTGAGTGTCGGTATCCACGTAAATATGTTTGTCCGCCGCGGGGACATCCGCCGAAAGCGGAGTCAGTTCCGAGTCCGGGACGAGGCGCATATCCTGTGCGGAAACGAAGAACGACGCATCCAATTGCTTGTCGTAGATTTTGTACCAGATCGTTTTTTCATATTTATTGATCTCCACGCCCGTGACCCAATGCGTTGTCCGGTAATAGATGCGATAGGCATGATCCGCCCAATAGCCAGAATCCATTCTGGCATCGCTGAACGGGACGGTGATCTCACCCAATTGTCCGGCGGCGGGAATTTGATAAACAGGCGGTTGGTAATTTGTTTCGACCGGTTGAAAATAACCGGAGTAGGCATAGCCGCCGTTGACCTTGAACCACGTTTTGTCGTACGGATTGCCCAATCCAAAATCACCGTCCTGCTCGCCGGTCACGTTCACCACTTCATCGCGGTTGAAAATGTACTGTTGACTGGCAGTGAAGGACGGTTTATCAAATAATTGAATACCGCTGAACGCGGCGCGCGCCTGCGTCACCGACGAGGCGAAAGCTTGATTGAGGCGCAGATCGGATAAAAACAATCCGAGCAAACCGGCGCTCGAAAGTTTGAGAAATTCACGGCGGGAAAGATCAATAATAGGTTTCATAGTTTTATTATGTCATTGCAAGAAGCGATGCCCTGAGCTTGTCGAAGGGCGAAGCGACAAAGCAATCTCCTGTTTCAATAAAGAACGAGATTGCCACGGCGACTTCATCGCCTTGCAACCCGCGCCTGCGGTGTGGGCAGGTGTGACATTACTTTACTCCATAATCTGCACTTGCATGCCTCGATGAAAAACATCATACGTAAATTCATCTTGCGGTGGAACGACCGGCTTCGTCCAGCGGAAAAGCCATTTCGCGGCGGATGGCGATAAGTTGACGCATCCATGCGAATGCGGATGACCGAAGTCATTATGCCAATACGTTCCATGCAACGAAATTCCGGTTTCGGTAATATACATCACCCACGGCACGCCGGGCAGATCAAAACCACTGGCCGCGATATCACCAGCCGCCATGTGACGCGTGGGACGTTTGTAATAGGTTGTGAAGGAACCGGTCGGCGTGGTGTAGATACCGCTGCGGAAAATTTCTCCGCTCGATACGCGCGTGACGAAGACCGGATTCCCGTTTTCATAAGCGAACAACAACTGATCGTTCAGGTGCACTTCGATCCGCTTTTGGGAATCGGGAATGTTTGTTGAAAGCGGAGCCAGCTCCTCGTCCGAAATGATGCGGAAATGTTCGCCCGGCGCATAATATTTTTGGTTCCATTTATCGTCGAGGACTTGATACCAAATCTTACCATCCTGTGAATTTTTTATGGCAGATTTGATCCAGTGGACGCTTTCGTAATACAACCGGTATCCAAACGGCGATGTGGCATCGGGACGATCCAACGCATCGGTGAACGGCACGCTGACTTCGCCGAGAACTCCGCTGGTTGGAATGTCCAGCGCGGGCGTGTTCAAAATCGTTTGCACGGGTTGGACATCGCCTGAATAGGCATACCCGTGACCGCCGACTTGATACCAAACGCGGTTATATGCGGTTTGATCGTCGCTGACCGTGATATTGGTGATCGGAAAAACGAGATCGCGCCAAAACATTTTGACCTGGTTGCCGGTAAATGCCGGTTGGTCATACGTCCAAAGCGTGCGCGAAACCACGCGTCCTTGTTGAGCGGCAAAAGCGTCATCGAAGAAAGTATGAAGCGGCAGGCTGGGTGTGAATAAACCCATCAAACCGAAGCCGCTCATTTTGAGAAAATCGCGCCGTGAAAGATTCGCGTTCATCACCATTAATTGTAGGGGCATAGCGTCGCTGTGCCCCTACCGATTACGAAACGTCGCTTTTGCTTGCGCCCCAGAACCGTTGCAACGATTCCGCCAGCAAAGCATGTTCGGGCTTTTGAAGTTCCGCATCATCATCGAATAATTTTTGCGCTTGCGTGCGCGCCTTTTCGATCAATGCTACATCCGTGATGCTTGCCATGCGCAAGCCGGTGCCATAACCGGATTGCCGCGTTCCTAGAAATTCCCCGGGACCGCGCTGTTTGAGATCGAGTTCCGCCAGTACAAAACCATCGTTCGATTGCGCCATCGCCTGCAAACGTTCGTTCTCGGCGGCGTCTTCATGCGTGGGCATCAGCAGACAATAGGATTGCTCCGAACTGCGTCCGACGCGGCCGCGCAGTTGGTGCAATTGCGCCAGACCAAAATGATCCGCGCCTTCGATCAGCATCACAGTGGCATTCGGCACATCCACGCCGACTTCAACGACGGTGGTCGAAACCAGAATATCAAATTGCTGATTGCGAAACTTCATCATCGTCTCGTCTTTTTCATCGGGCTTCATGCGTCCGTGCAAAAGTCCGAGTTTGAGATCGGGAAAGATTTCTTTCGACAGCACTTCGTAATCATCCACGGCGGCGCGCAGATTATCCAGCTTTTCGCTTTCCTCGATCAACGGATAAATGATGAAGGCTTGCCGTCCTTCCTTGATTTGTCCACGGATCAACGTGTAAGCGCGCTCACGTTCCTGCGGGCGAAGAACATATGTATTGATCGGCTGACGACCCACCGGCATTTCATCCATCACGGAAAGATCGAGATCGCCATAAACCGTCAGCGCCAGCGAGCGCGGGATCGGCGTGGCGGTCATCACCAGCAAATGTGGATTGGTTCCTTTGGAACGAAGCTCTGCGCGCTGTTCCACGCCAAAACGATGTTGTTCGTCAATGACGGCAAATTGCAAATCCTTGAATTGAACTGGAGCTTCGATAACCGCATGAGTTCCGATGACAATTTTGATTGAGCCATCGGCAAGACCATTGCGAATCGCTTCTTTCTCCGACTCAACCGTGTCGCCGATTAACAAACGAATCTCATTTGGTTGCAATTCGCCCCC
>DATCTP010000154.1:0-4844 GCA_036567885.1 Anaerolineales bacterium
GCAATATCCGGCTTCCTTGCCGAGCAATTCCGCGAACATCAGATCCACTGCTGCGCCTTTGGCAAGGCAATGGCCATGTCCGCGGTGCGTGCTGGTGATGTAATCTTCGCGGCGCAACGCCTCGCAGACGCCAACCGCCACCGCTTCCTGTCCCGAATAAAGATGCGTGAGTCCGGGCATGAGCGCCTTCATATACAACTCGTTCGCCTTTTCCTCAAACTCGCGAATCTTGACCATTTGTTCATAAACATGCAGCCAATGCTCGACATCCTTCGCTTCAATGCCGGACCCGGAAACTTTTCCCGATTCTTTGGTCATTCCCCAACTCCCGACATTTTCGCCAGCACTTCGAACATCACCGCGAAATCCTGTTCCTGCAAACCCATGCCGCGCGCCGCTGTAAGAAATTCATTGGTCACTGCCGTGGTCGGCAATGGCACATCCAATTGGCGGCCTAATTCCAGCGCGAGGTTCATATCCTTTTGCATCATGTTCACGTTGAACCAGGCTTCGTCTGGCATTTCCAGCACGAACGGTCCGCGATACTTCACCATGGGAGATGCAATTGCACTATTCGTCAACACTTCGACCGCGGTCTCGCGCTTGATTCCACTCTTCTCGGCAATCAACACACCTTCGCTGAAAGCCAGCATCTGCACAGCCAGGCTAAGATTCGTTGCGATCTTCATCGTGACTGCGAGCCCGTTTGCGCCGACGTATGTCACCTTCGGGCCGATATTCAAAAGGATCGGCTTTATTTTTTCAAATACGGATTGATCGCCGCCCACCATGATGGATAACTTTCCTTCTTCGAGCGTAATCACACTGCCGGAAACCGGGGCATCCAACATGGCGGCGCCTTTAGCGGCTACTTGCTTTGCCAATTCACTACTATATGTCGGGCTGATCGTGCTCATATCGACATATACTTTGCCAGTCTTCAATCCAGCCAACAAACCATCAGAACCTTCAATAACATTGCGAAGAGCTTCTGTGTTCGTAACCATGCTAAAGATTACATCCGCAGATTCGGCCACCGCGCGCGGCATATCTGCCCATTTCATCCCGGCATCCAACAGCCATTGCGCTTTGGAGCGCGTACGGTTATAGCCTGTGACGCTATGACCAGCATCCAGCAGGCGCTTGACGACACGACTTCCCATAACCCCAAGTCCAACAAATCCCAACTTTGCCATAATCCTCTCTCCAAAATAAAGAAACCTCCATCCGCTTAATCAGGATGAGGTTTCTGAATCTTCTCGCACTTGTTTAAGATGAAGTTGCATCGCCTTTCGAGCCAATTGAGAATCGTGATTAACCACCGCTTCGAGAATCTTTTTATGATGATACTGGCCGCGTTGCAATCCGCCTTTCACGAGACCGATGCGCTTGCGCTGTTCGCGCAAAAGATCAATAATGGAATCCATCAAGATCGGGATGAGGGGATTTTGCGTAGCCTGTGCCAGTGCAAGATGGAAACCAAGATCAAACTCAACAAATATATCCACATTATCCAGAGCAGTGTCCATCACATCAACCGCTTCTGACATGGCAGAAATCTGCTCTTTGTTGATTCGTATTGCAGCGAGGGCGGCGATTTCTGGTTCAAGGATTTCGCGTACTTCAACTAAATCCGAAAAACCCTCTGCTTGACCGAACTTCATCAACATACTGAGGGAATTTCTAACAACATCGGGTGTACTATTGGTAATGAATGTTCCCCTTCCCGGCCGAATTTCAACCAATCCTTTTGCACGTAAAGCTTTCACAGCTTCTCGTACGGCAATTCGGCTAACTTCAAATTGTTCAGCTAACTCACGCTCCGATGGCAATTGATCTCCGACATTAAGTTCCCCCGCGACAATTCGACGTTCGATCTGCTCGACTATCCGTTGATACAAACGCTCCGTTTGAATAGGTAGGTACATCGGTTTTTATCGAAAGCAAATATACTGGTATGATGTCTCTAACAGTATATCACGATAAATAAGACTGTCAAGACCCTAAAAATCCAAAATCTAGCCCAAAATTTGTTTGTACTCAAACTTATAAGCAGTCATGTTCTATGGTTTGGGTAATGACGCGGCAAAGCCTTTCGGCAGGATATCTCCCTCGACAATAATACGCGGCACAATCTCATCCCACCCCACCGCCATGATGTGCAATCCGCTCACGCCTTGACCTTTGAATTTCTTTATCTTCTCTATCAGTTCTAACGCAATGGTCAACCCTTCCTCTTGTTCATTACCGGCTTTCTCTGCATCTTCCATCCGCTTCAAGATCGAGGCTGGAACAGACACGCCGGGTACTTCATTAATGTATTTTGCTAATTTGAAACTCTTGAGCGGCGTGATACCGATCAGAATATATGCTTTATCCAAAATGTTCCGCTTTGCCAGTTCATTGAGCCAGACTTCCATATGTTCAATATCAAAAACCAGATTGGTCTGCAAGAACTGTGCACCGGCGTTGATCTTTTTATGTTCGCGCAAAGCTTGGAATTTTGGTTCGCTCGCAAATGGGGAAGCCGCCGCGCCGATAAAGTATCGAGGCGGAGTCTTCATCTCGCGACCGTCCAAGTATTTGCCTTCATCGCGCATCCGCCGCAGAATCCATAGCATTTGAATCGAATCAACATCCACGATATCCATCCGGCCGCGCGGCGCCGGCGCCAGTTTCATCGAGTCACCGGAGACGCAAAACATGTTGCGAATACCGAGATCATATGCACCCAGCACTGCGGATTGCAGCCCGACGCGTGTTTGATCGCGCGCCGCGATCTGCATCACCGGTTCCGCGCCGTGTTGGATGGCTATTGCCGAACAAGCCCAGGAAGCCGTGCGCGGTGTAGCAGAAGAATTATCGGTAAAATTAATTGCAGTAACGTAGGGCTTGATCGCTTCGATATTTTTGAGCAGCTTATCGGTCTTAACGGAAATGGGCGGCGCAATCTCTGCGGTGACCACGAATTCGCCTGCTTTCAATCTGCGTTCCAATTCAGAAACCGGCTCCGTATATTTTGGCGCGTGGTATTGACTATCGCCCTGCCACCAATCGGGCTGTCGAACTGGCTTGAAAATATTCTCCCACATTTCGTTGCGGATCTTGGCTGATTTGAATAGCAATCCACCAACAACATTTCTTATGCCGATCTCTTTGATACGCATAAAAATATCGCCCCACGTTTCGGAGCCGACTTTATCCCAATCCAATGGCGGCAAAACTTCCAGCAATCGGTCCTCACGCCCCATTGCAAACGAACGCTCGTAAATCTTATACCAAACGCACGGACGCGTTTCATCCACATAACAATATTCAGAAGTGGATCCGCCGCATGGACCATTGCGCAATCCTTTGGGACATTCCATCGGGCAGATAAAGGCTGTCTCTTGAAGCAAACAGTTGCCGCACATGCGGCATCCAAATAGCGGTCCCTTGATGGACATTTCCAAAGTTGCAAGCGCTCGTTTATTAAACGGTTCCTGCTTGAAGGGCAAATACGGTAGTTGCCAACGGCGACCAGGTGTAAATCCGGGCATGAAGCGCTCCTTTTCGGCATCGGATATCAATGGAGAATCGGGCTTGACATCAGGTACTTCGGACTAATTCATTACATCTAAACCACACACAATACTTCATCCAAGAAAATCTGCTTTATTTTTTAGACGATGCGAGGAAGCAAGA
The DNA here is from genome assembly GCA_036567885.1 of Anaerolineales bacterium. Lineage (GTDB taxonomy): Bacteria > Chloroflexota > Anaerolineae > Anaerolineales > Villigracilaceae > Fen-1038. The sequence continues at coordinate 3,685 of DATCTP010000154.1, forward strand.
TTATTCGCTGGACGGAATTTCATAAATTATATAACAAAAGTTCCAAGAGAAATTTATAGCCAAAGGGATCAATCTTTTGTTTTTAATGTCTCTTCTTGATATAATCTCGTATCAATGTCAACAACCCGAAGTAACGAATCCTGGTTATCTGATTTGCGCTCTGACGGCTCAGCCCGCGAAGCGGCGCTGACTGACTTGCGTACCATAATTGAGCACGGGCTTCCGTACGCCCTTTCGCGCTGGCTTTCGCCCGATGATCCGCTGTTCACGCCGCTTGTTGAGGAAGTGACGCAGGAAACGCTTTTACGCGTCCTCGATCAACTCGATAGTTTCGAGGGGCGCAGTATGTTCACCACCTGGGTGCACAAGATCGCCGTCCGCATCGCGCTGACCGAATTGCGGCGTAAACGCTGGCAGGATTCCTCGCTGGATGAATTAATGGACAACGAAGAATCACCCGCCCCATCGAATCTGGTTGCGGATCATCATCCCACGCCGGAAGCGGTCACCGAACGAGCCGACATGCTGGAACACGTCCGCCGCATTCTGGAACAGGAACTGACTCCCAAACAGCGCGAGGCTCTGACTTTGCTGGGAATCCAGGATGTTCCGCTCGAGGAAGCCGCCAAACGGATGAAGACCAATCGCAACGCTCTTTACAAACTTCTTCATGATGCGCGCTTGCGCCTCAAACGGCGGCTTGCCATGGAAGGCTTGACGCCGCAGGAAGTATTGTCGGCTTTCGAGAAAAAGTAAGATTAAGATTCGGTTAAACGTCAGATGTTTTGTATGAGAAAGGGCAAGCCATGAGTGCGAGGGACCTTATCGAAAATATTCGAGACAATTTCAGGCGGAAAGAACCGCTATCCGATGGAGTTGTTGAAGGCTTTTTGCGCGCCCTCGACAAAGTCCGCGCAGAAGATGTAACTTGCGAAGAAGTCTTCACACAGTTGGATGAATATGTGGAAAAAGAAGTGAGCGGCAAAGATGCCGCCCGCCTGATGCCGCTTCTGCGCGAACATCTCGATATATGCTCACACTGTTGCGATGAATATGAAGCACTTTTGGATGTGATCGAACACTCAACCCAGAATTAAAGAAGAACGAGCCGAATTGAACTGAACCCTATAAACGAGACACAAAAAAGAAAGCCTTCACGA
>DATCTP010000155.1:0-7038 GCA_036567885.1 Anaerolineales bacterium
TTGATTTCCGCCCGCACCGAAATTTATCAGCATCCCGCTGCGTTGCCGACCGTCAAAATGGGGATGATTAGCGACGATCTTCGCCGCCGCGACTTCACCATCAATACGCTTGCCATTCGTTTGGATGGCGATCATTTCGGAGAATTGCATGATGAACTCGGTGGCTTGGATGACCTTCGGCATGGATTAGTTCGTGTCCTGCATCCGCGCTCATTCATTGATGATCCCACTCGTATGTTTCGTGCGGTTCGGTATGCACAACGTTATGAATTTGCGATTGCGAAGGAAACGTCGGATATTATCCCCGACGCGCGCGGGTTGATTGAAAAACTCTCTCCTCAACGAATTCGTCATGAATTGGATTTGATCCTTGATGAACCAAATGCTGATTCCATGCTTGCGCGCTTGGATAAACTTGGTTTGCTTAAACCAATACATCCTAGTCTGAGATGGGATAAAGCATCGCAGGCGCGGTTTGAATCTGCGACAGATTTTCCTCTCGGCTTTTCGAGTTCTGGATTATCGAATATCCGCGATTTGCATTGGCTTTTGTGGTTAATGACTTTATCAAACAAAGAGATTGCATCTTTGAATAAACGTCTGCATTTCACTGCGCCGCTTTTGAAATCGCTTCTCGCATCGTCAAAGCTGCAATCTGATTTGCCCGCCTTTTCAAATCTCAAACCAAGCCAATGTGTAGAACGGCTTGACAAATTTCCATTGCAGGCTATCTACGCAGTTTCAGTCGCCGCGCGGCATGGAAAACCAAAGCAGATGTTGGAGAAGTATCTTATGGAATGGCGGCATGTCCAACCGAAAACGACGGGAAATGATTTGAAGAAATTGGGCATTGAACCCGGACCAAAATATCAAGTTATTTTGCGGAGATTGCGAAATGCATGGCTGGATGGAACGGTCAAGAATATAAATGAAGAAGAAACCTTTCTTGACAAGATTCTGAACTAGAATTTTCCTGTTGCATTTTAGATAACATTGCTCTATAATTTCTCTAAGGATTTTTTAAGGGAAGAAATTGTATGGCAGATCATTCATCAATAGCATCGAAAGATGTGGTTCGGCCCAAAGAAGAACTTCCATTTCGTTTGCGCGAACCGTTTCTGTCCACGCCGGAAGCGGCGCTTTTTCGTGCGTTGAAACAAATGGTGGCAGAGCGTTATGCGATCTACGCCAAAGTTTCCTTGAACGAGCTTTTTTACATCGTCCGTCCTAATGAAAACGTTCATTTCTTCAACAAAATATTTCGCAAGCACGTGGACTTCCTGTTATGCGATCCAAAAACGTTCAAGCCGGAAATTGGCGTGGAACTTGTCAAGCCGATTGGCAGGGATGAAACCAGAGCCAGCGATCAGTTCATGGACGATTTGTTTCTAGCCGCTGGTTTGCCTTTAGTGCATATCCCTTCCAGTGATCGTTATGAAGTTTCGGATGTGATTTCATTGTTTCAATTGGCAGTTGCAAAGGTCAAAGACGGAAGCAATAAGAAAGCGCCTGCTCCTTTGGAAGATTCCGTTCCGATGTGTCCGGTTTGCGGAAAGATGATGGTTTTGCGCACGCACCGCTCTGGACCTTTAGCGGGTCAGTTGTACTATGGCTGTGTCGACAGTCCCAAGTGTTCCGGCGCGGTTGCGTTGCATCCTTAATTGAATTCTTGATAATGTCTTTTCAATTCGGATGCATATTTCTTGCCGACTTTGTCCTTGTTCGCATCCAGCCAATCGGTGAGATGAGTCTTGCAAAGCGGCGGCTCTTTGGAAATCAGAAGATTCGCCATCAAACCATCTATTTCTTCGCGCGTGAGTAAAACATCTCCCAAAAATAAACTTAAAAGTTGAGAAGCCTTCAAAGCCAACTGCGGTGGAATAGATAGCATCGGACGCATTGCTCCAATTTTTTCTCCGATCAATTTAACCATTTCTTTGAATGTGAAAATATCGGGTCCAACGGCGTCAACGATGTAATTGTCTTTTCGATAAATAGCTTCAACAGCAAGATCAGCTAAATCTTCCACATAAACAGGTTGAAGGCGATAAGAACCATTTCCGGGGAGGATAAAGAACGGGAAGCGCTTCATCAGGAACGCGATATTGTTGATAAGAATATCTTCTGTGCCAATCAAAACTGTTGGGCGCAGGATCGCGTAAGACATTCCAGATTTGATGACCGCCTTTTCGTTCGCGGCTTTGCCCCAGAAGTAGGGAAGGGGCGAATCTGCCGAGGGGTTGGTAATGCTAATGTGGACGATCCGCTTCACGCCCGCGTCCGATGCGGCACGGATCAATTTGCATGTGTTTTCGACCGCGCGCGGTTGTGTGTTTTCCTTGTAGTTGAATCGAATCCAATAGGTATTCACCAGAACATCCGCACCATCCAGGGATTTTGTCAACTCCTGCTTGGTATCGAAATCAAGCGGGAAAGTTTTGATTTTGCCGTTGAATGGATCGGGACGATTTGGATGACCGGTAAGTGTAATCACTTCTTCGCCGCGAGCCAATAAACGTTGAGCGATGTATTTACCGGAATAAGAAAACGCTCCCGTGATTGCAACTTTCATTTCAGCCTCTTACTTGAGAATTTTTAAGATATTCTGTATAGTGTTGACGCCTAAATTATCGAGACGCGCCGCAGCGCGTGATAGGCTGTCGATGGCACTAAAAAAATCTTGCAATGCTTGGACACGTTCTACTAGGAATTTCCGTTCTGCTTCATCCATAGACCCTTTTGCGGATTTTAGTTTCTCAAGTGTTAGATTCACCGAGCGAATGGCTTGATCGAATTCGCGATTTTGTCTTTCGCCTAAAATGGCGCGGATAGACTTATAGAAATCAGTCTCTGCAACGTAATAATCTTTGCGGTCGCCGAGTCGGGAGGAGCGGTACACAAGCCCGAGGCGGGTGAGCGCGCGAACGTTGGTACTGACTGCGCCTTTCGTCAATCCACTTTGGCTGACCACTTCATCTAAGGAAAGGGGATTTGGCGCTAGGTATAGTACACCGAAGACCGCGCCGACTCCCTTTGGATAACCCCAAAAATGGCTGATGTGGCTCAACCCCTCGATGAATTCTTTCCTGATCTGTTCTGTGTTCTTGTTCATAGTTTATATAGTATGTTTAGTATTTACTAAACGTAATATAAAATAAAAAACTGATTTCGTCAAGGTTTGTTGATTTTGATTTTGCTGCGTGTTACGGATTGGGGAAAAGTGATTGGATCACATCAGCAGAGCTAATGTGGGTAGGGAGATTCTTATACGTAGTGATTGAAATGCGAAGAATCCTTTGATCACCTTTTGTTTTAAAGGTGTATTTAACGAAACCGGCTTGAGGTCCGGCGATGGATGCGGCTGGCAGGGCGTTGACAATGCTCATCGTGTTGATGATCCATGTTCCCAGCTCGTTGTCGTCTTTGAGATTCTTTACATTGATGGTGAAATAAAAATCGGTCTCCATCGCGCTGAACGTGGATTGGGCGTTACTAGCGTAAACGCAGTTCTCGCCATAAGCTTCGGCTCGCGCGTTTGCATCGGGCTGGAGCTGTTTGATCGCCTTATCAATTTGGACAGTAGCATCCGGCAGATTTTGAGTCGCCTGAACATACGCGCAATTTTCAATAGTCGGTGTGATTGAAAGCGGAGCGGCTGTCGGCGTGGTCAGATCCGGTGATGGGGACGCCAGAACGGTCTGCGCCTGCGATCCGCACGATGTTAAAAAAATAAATAAAAGAAGTAAAATTCGTTTCTGCACGTTGTTTCGATTTTACCCCAAGTATCATTCTGAACAAGGATAATCGTCACTTGGCTCAGAGCAAAGGTTAGGTTATAAACTTGAATAATGTGATAAAAATGACATTATTGGATGCACCTCAAGAAGTTTGGCTGCGCGTGATCGAGTTCAAGGATCAGAAACTGCAAGATAAGCTTGCAGGCCATGGCATGTTTATCGGTGACCGTTTACGGGTCCTGCGTGAAGCGCCATTGAAGGGTCCGTTTATGATCGATCTCAATGGTCGGCAGATCGCATTGGGACGCGAAGTCGTTAAAAAAATTTTAGTGGAGAAGGAATGAAATTTGCATTAGTGGGTCAGCCAAATTGTGGGAAAAGCACATTGTTCAATCAAGTAGCAGGATATAAAGCTGAGACAGGAAATTTTAGCGGCACAACTGTGACGTTTACCGAAAGCCGCGTGCGCGTGATGGGTGAGGTGGTGCAACTCGTAGATTTGCCCGGCTGCTACAGCTTGCGCGGCAACAACCCGGCGGAGCAGGAAGCAGCACGTTATCTTTCTTCACGCGATATTGATGCGGTGATTGATGTTGCCGATGCTTCGCATCTTGCCTCGGCTCTCGAACTGACCTTGGAACTGCTTCCGTTAAACAAGCCTGTGATCCTCGCCCTGAACATGATGGACGAAGCCGCGCGTCTTGGTTTCCATATTGATGGTGCCGGTTTGCAAGCGGAACTCGGTATTCCTGTTTTGCCTTTGGTGGCCAGTAAAGGCCGCGGTGTGAAAGGATTGTTTTCAAAAGCATTGGAAGCTGGAAAAAATCCAAATGGCAAAGTTCATTATGCGGAAAGAAACGATGTCAATGATGCGATAACACGTCACGCTATGGCAATGGAGATCGCTCAAAAGTTTTCCGTGCAAGGCGAGCGGCGCACATCGTGGCAAGACCGCTTGGATGACTTGCTTCTGCATCCATTTTGGGGTTATGCTATTTTAGCGATTGTATTATTGGGATTCTTTCAGGCCGTCTATGGCTTGGGACAATTGATCGAGTCGCCCATTCTGAATTTCTTTAATCATTTGACGAGTATTTTATTATCACCTTTGACTCAAGGTTCATTCTTTTATGAGATTGCTTTAGGGGTGATGCAGGGCATTGCGGCAGGAGTGGCAATCGTACTGCCGTATCTTCTGCCTTTTCTCTTTGGTCTCGGCATTCTCGAAGACATTGGTTATTTGCCGCGTATTGCTTTTTTGATGGACGCCTTGATGCACCGCATTGGATTGCACGGCAAAGCCATCGTTCCGTTCATTCTCGGTTATGGATGCAATGTTCCAGCCGTGATGTCGACGCGTACGCTCGAAGAGCCGCGTGATCGCTATATGGCAGCAGCGCTGGCGACACTGGTTCCGTGTGCGGCGCGGCTGGCGGTTGTGTTTGGATTGGTTGCGTTCTATCTGGGACCGTTGGCGGCATTTGCGCTTTATATGTTTAACTTATTGGTCATTGCACTCACCGGTCGCGTTCTCACCAGCTTGAATCCTGAAACCACTCCTGGTCTGATTTTGGAAATGCCATCGTATCGCGCGCCGACTCTTCAAAATGTTGTAGCAAAAGCATGGTTCCGTGTGCGCGAGTTTGTGGTTGAGGCGTGGCCGATATTGATCGTTGGCAGTGCGGTGCTTGCCGCAATGGATTATTTCCATATTTCCGATGTCTTCAATTGGCTGATCCGACCGCTTACTTGGGTGATGGGTTTGCCCGCGCAAGTTGGTGTGCCGCTGATCTTCGGGATTCTTCGCAAAGAACTTTCACTGGTGATGCTCAGCCAGGCGCTCGGCACGACAAATTTCGCATCAGCTCTCACTCACGTACAAATGATCACCTATGCAACATTCGTGATGTTTTATATTCCATGCCTCGCGACATTGTCTGTGCTGCGCCGTGAGCTTGGTACGCGTGCCATGTTTGCAATTGCGGCGCTAACCGTCGTGATAGGATTGTTAGCCGCGTTGTTAGCGCGAGGTGTTGCAATAATTCTATAGGCAGAGCAAAGCTATGACTCTATTGTTTTAATACATCCATTGCCGCAGCCGCCATTAAAGCAGTGCCGCGCACTAGCGCCTCTTCATCGAAATCAAACTTAGGGTGGTGATGTGCGTAATCGAGATGTTTTTTGCTATTATTCGAGCCGACGAAGAAATAACAACCCGGCACTTTTTCTTGCATGAATGCCATATCTTCTGCGCCCATGGTCATCGGTGCGGTGTCAATTGTTGAGTCAGATAATAATTCTTGTGCTGTCTTCTGAACTTTTTCAGAAATCGCATCATCATTAATGACTGCAGGAGTGACGCGCTTAACATCTATTTCGACTCGGCATCCCATTGCTTCACCAACACCGCGTATGATCTGTTCGAATCTTTCCAAAACTTTTTTGCGGACTTCCAAATCAAAAGTGCGGATCGTCCCTGTGAGTTCTGCTTCCTGCGGGATGACGTTGAATGCCGTCCCTGAGTGAACCGTTGTCACACTGACAACCGCTGATGCCAATGGCGCGATGTTTCTCGATGTGATGCTTTGCAATGCCGTGACGATTTGACTCGCGGCAACAATGGGATCAATGGTCAAATGAGGAACTGCACCGTGCCCGCCTCTGCCGGTCAGTTTGACCGTAAATAATTCTGCGCCTGCCATCACCGGACCTTTCCCAACACCAATCCAGCCGACAGGTTGTTCATTCCACAAATGCATTGAAAGCGTACGCTCCACTTTCGGTCCCTCAAGAACGCCATCGCGGATCATCATTTCGTTTCCGCCCATTTTCTCGCCGTTGAATCCTTCTTCCGAGGGTTGAAAACAAAACTTGATTGTGCCCGTCAATTCATTGCGGTGGTTTTGAAGAATCTTGGCAACGGTCAAACCCATCGCTGTGTGACCATCGTGTCCGCAGGCGTGCATCACGCCTTGATTTTGTGAAGCGTATTCTGCGCCGGTCTCTTCGACAATGGGCAATGCATCCATATCGAAGCGAAGGAGAATCACCGGTCCAGGCTTGGACCCTTCAAGTAATCCCACCACGCCGGTTTTCCCAATGCCTTTAGTGACTTCGAGTCCTAGCGCTTCCAGTTCTTTCGCTACGATTCCACCCGTGCGAACTTCATGAAATCCGAGTTCGGGGTGGATGTGAAAGTCGCGGCGCATGGATTGAGTGTAGGGAAACAAGGCTCGTGCTTCTGTCAGAAAGTCAATCATGGATTCTCCGTTTTCGATTACTCGCTTATTGTCCGTATTTG
>DATCTP010000156.1:0-4186 GCA_036567885.1 Anaerolineales bacterium
TGGCGGTGTCCCGGTTTTATTAATCCTCCCCTTTTGCAAGCGCTTCAATATCCGCGCGGGCTTTATATTCGTTGACCAATTTTCCATCCCGCATTTGCAACACCCGATCCACATATTTGCACATTCGCAAATCATGCGTGACGATGATCCCGGCGCGGTCATTTTCGTGGATGAGCGCCGCAAAAGTTTGCACAACTTGAATCGCGCGTTCGGTATCGAGGCTGGCGGTCGGTTCATCCGCCAGCACCACCGCCGGGTTATGGATCAGCGCACGCGCAATTGCCACACGCTGCTGCTGACCGCCGGACATCTGCGCGGGCAGACTGTGCAGGCGTTCTTCCAAGCCCAGCCGCGCCAGCAATTCCTCGGCGCGCAGGCGATTGACTTTTCTCAGTGTGCCGTTCAGGCGCAGCATGAATTCCACATTTTCCTGCGCCGTCAAGTACGGAATCAGATTGTTGGATTGAAACGTAAAGCCGATCCGTGACCGGCGCAGTTTGACGCGCTCCGACTCGTCCATCGCCGAAAGCTGGTGACCGTCAATAAAAACCTCGCCGCTCGATTGAGTCAATAACGCGGCCAGAATCGAAAGCAAAGTGGTTTTACCCGAACCACTCGGTCCGACCAATGCCACAAATTCGCCGGAGTGAACTTGAAACGAAACATGATCCACCGCATTGAGCGCGGAGCCATCCAATATAAATGTCTTGACCAAATCGCGAACTTCCAAAACAACTTCTTTCATCGCATCCTCACTGTAGCCGCAACGCTTTGAGCGGTTCGATACGCACCGCATAGATCACCGAAACCAATCCGCCGATGGGACCGATCAGCAACAAGGCAACGATGGCAAAGAGAGAACTTGTTCCGTTGAAGACCAGCGGAATGGTCGGCGGAAAGCCAAGCGAGAAGAGATACGTTAACCCGCCGCCAATGGCAACTCCAATCGCCGTGACAATGATGATTTGAATCACCGCCGAAGCGCCCACCGTTCCGTTCGAAGAACCGATCGCTTTCAGCACGCCAATCTGCGGAACTTTTTGCAGGATTTGAATTTGGAAGAATCCGCCAATCACCAATACGCCGATCAATAGCGTGAAAACGCCTTGCGTTTGAACCGTGCCTTGTTGCGCTGAGTAGCCGGGAATGTTATTGATCGCGGTGGGAATATCCGCGACTTCGATGTTCGGGACTTTCGCCAACAACTGTGTTTTCATCGAATCGATTTGCGTTGGATTCGTTATTTGCACGGCAATGATGTTTGGATATGGCGTGTCATCCTTCAAATCCGCGGCAGATTGCGGGCGAACTTTTTCCCAGGTCGCGGCCGACGTAAAGATCGTAGGTTGGAAAAAATAGGATTGATTGGAAGTCAACCCAACCACGCGCAAATAAAAGAACTCGTCGGTTCCACCTTGCGTGGAACGGATCGTGATTTCATCGCCGATTTGAATGCCGGTTTGAAGAGCCACGTTGCGATCAATCACAACTTCCTCCGAGTCGCCGGTGTGAAACGCGCGTCCGCCGATAATAGGCGGCATTCCGGGCTGACCTGGTTCAGCGGCTAACAACGACACTTTGAACGGACCTTTATTGGATTCGATTTCCGTGGTGGACGTGTAAATCGGACCGGCAGCCGCCACCCCGTCGACGCGGCGAACCTGATTCACGGTATCCACTTGCAGTTGGCTGGACGAAATGATGTAGTCCGATTTTTGAAGGAACACGATCAACTGCGCGTTGAGATTGGAAATATATTGACGGTTGCCATTCGCCAATCCCTCGCCAAGCGCGGCAATGAACAGCACCAGAAGCGTGATCAACGCAATGACGAGACTCACCAACAGAAAGCGTCCGCGGTTGCGCCAAACTTCTTTCAATGCAAGATACGTAGCGATAGATAATGCTCTCATTATTTAGACCTTGATTTTGATTGCAAACGTGCGGGGATAACCGGCTTCTCAAACGGCTTTTTCCAATTGACGCCCATCACGCCGTGCAAAAGCAAATCCATTGGCGGATGATCGGCAATATCGTCATAATAATATGGCAAGCGGATCCTTCCATCGGTTCCGATCACGAACATGCCCGCCATTTGCATCGCATCCTGACCTTTGGGTGGGAACTCGCTTCTCCAGCCTTTTTCGCTCTTCAAGCGCGCATTGGACGCCCAAACGCGCGGCGAAAGAAACGTCTGAAACAAATTCGCGCGTTCCAATCCAAAAGCGCGATAGGCGCGTCGCTCCGAATCAGAAAGACACATCACCCCGCGCGCATATTTTCGACAAAAAGCTTTGGCTTCTTTTGATGTTCCTTGCGTGACCACAACGGGAAGCAGACCATTGGCTTCCATATCTTTGGATGCATGTGCCAGCGTCGTGACCATTTCCTTGCATTGCGGACATCCGAAGTGACGCGCAAAAGCCAGCACAACGGCTTGCTTCTTCCACAAAGCCGAAAGCCTGGCGGGTTTTCCATCGGCATCCAGCAATTCCAAGTCGGGAGCCAAATCATTGAATTTGAGATGAGTGGATTTTGCCATATTTTTATTTTAACCTTCCCGTCAAAATACAAGCCTTCAACGAGATGTCTGAGAGTTTTTGAAAGGGGATATTAAACAACCTTCATAAACATTTTAGCATCGATTCGATAACGAAAACAATCCATGCCGAAATAATTATTCCGGTCAACGAAAGACAATCCGCACTTGAGCGCCACATGCTGCGATGGAATATTGTCGGGATGGACAATGGCAATAACGGATTCGACGCCGATTGTTTCCAACCCAAATTTCAGGCTGGCAATCGTCCCTTCGGTGGTCCAACCGCGGCCGCGGAAAGATGCGCTGATCAAATATCCGACTTCGACCTCGTCCGTGTCCGGTAAATATTGGAGGCCGTTCCAGCCGATCAATTCCGGACTTTCAAGCGGCTCCACGCCCCACCAGCCGAAGCCATGTTTCTCCCAATGCGCAAGCTGGCTTTGAACAAACTTCTCCGCTTTTTCGCGCGTCCACGGCGCAGGGTTTGGAAAATATTTGAAAATCTCCTTTTGATTGGCAACCTGAAACAACGCATCAACATCATCTAAACGAAACGGACGGAGTTTTGTATGAGCAGTTTCAAGCGTTGGGATTTTCATTTCACAACCCCATCGGAAGTTTTCTTCAATACCGCTTTCATTTTTTTCTGCAACGCTGGCGGATGGATCGCAGAAATATTGATTTGCTTCGCATCCAAAAATTTTGCAAATCGAATCAATCCGCGCGCCAATGCATTTGCAAATTCGATGTCTTTCACCGGCACGTCATCTTCGAGCCAAAAACCCTTGATCTGTAAGGTCATCGTTTCGCGATCCAACTTCGGGTCAAGCCGCGCCACCAAATCGTCGCCGTACAAAATCGGCAATACATAATATCCCCAGCGACGCTTGGGCGCGGGCACATACACTTCCCACTTGTAATCGAAATCGAACAGCGTCTTTGCCCGTCCGCGCGCGCTGACAATGTCCAGCGGCGAAAGAAACGTAACTTCCTCCAACGTGGTCGTTTCTTTGGGATTCCACCGTTTGGGAACTTTTCCCTTTTCAAGCGATTCTAAAACTGGAATATCTTCCGTTAAAACAAGATAGGTTTCGCGTCCGCCCTCGACTTGGACCTGCGTAAACATCCCAAGCGCTTTCTGCCGTTCGAGTATCTTCGTCATCGCGTCGGGAGAGTAACGCCTGTTCATGTAATAGTTCAACTCGCCGCCCATTTTTCTTGCACTTTTCAGCCCCATCAATGCCACCGTCTTGCGTGCAAAAAAATCTTCGGTTTCTCTTTCACTGGCGATGGTATCAAATTCCTTCGGCGCGATATTCTCGCGGAAATCGTACACGCGATTGAATCCGTCGCGGTGATGCATCATCAACTCTCCCGATATCCACATATCGTATAACGCCAGCGACGTTTCCTTGCGTCCGCGATAATTCCAACTCCCGAGTGATTCCCCATCGAAATCACGGTTTCCAAGCGGACCGCGCTTTTTCAATTCGGCGCGTACAAAATCAAAAATCCCGTGATGTGTGAATACAAAATCTTCGACGCGTTTGGCGTGACTGCGCCGCTCCATGTACACACGCCAATACGGCAACTCTGACATGGGATATACCGCCAGCCATCCGCCATAATCAAAGAACTCGCGAT
>DATCTP010000157.1:0-5162 GCA_036567885.1 Anaerolineales bacterium
ACGCTCGGCTGCGGCAAGAGCGTGATCCGCGTTGCGCCTGCGTTAAGCATCACCAAAGCCGAAGTTGATGAGGGTTTGACAGTCTTTGAGGAAGCAGTGACATTGGCGGAAAAAGAATTTAACTTCAAATGATTTCCAATACGGAGACGCGGCTTGATGTTGTTAAGCAGCGCGTCTCCGCATTTTATTCAAATATCCGCACATGAAAAAAGAATCTTTCATTCAAAAATTCTTCGATTTATTTCGTGATAACGGCAAGATCGATCCGATCATTCTCGCGCTGTGCGTGGTTATCAACCTTATTGTATTAGCCAACGCGATCCTGCATTATCCAAAAATTGGCTATGATGTGGTTCCAAACCTGAACTACATCCAGGTTTTACCCAACCGCTTGCCGACCTTCAACGATACCAGCGAATTTTTTTCACCGCCGCTTCCTTTTTTCCTGCCCTCCGTTTTTGATTCCATTTGCGAACAGCACGCCCCGGATGCTCTCCAAGTTTATAACGGACTGAACTACAGCAATACCTGCCGTCTCTATGACGGGAAATTCGCGCAAGGTCTCAACGTTCTGCTGTCCATCGGAACGACTCTTCTGCTGCTGATGATCGCCGGGCAGATCAAACCGGGTAACCGCTTTTTCAAAATCTCAGCCTTGATGATGCTCGCTCTGCTCACCGTTTACTACAAAACCTTTTCGCAGGTGCGCGGCGAGCCGTACGTTGTCTTTTTCATTGCGCTGTCCATTTACCTCATCAATGAACTTTTAAAAACCACATCCTTCAGTTACAAACTGGTCATCGCCACTGGCGTCTCACTGGGACTTTTAGTATTGAGCCGACAATGGGGATTCTTTATCTTCCCGGCAATCTTTTTGCTCATTATCTGGATCTTCATTCAGGACCGAAAAACGGGCTGGCTTCGCACACGGCAATTCTTCCTGATCGGCATTCTTAGCGCCATCGTCGGAGGCTGGTTTTATATTCATCTCTATTTGGATTACGGAACCTTTTCCGCGTTCAACATCAAAAAGCCAAACTATCCTTCGATTGAAGAAGCCGTTTCCTTCTTCCGCCAAACCGGCATCGGGACGATGGAGCTTTTCCAACAACCAGTGCGACCGGCGTTCGACCACTTATCATTCTTCGGGATCATGTACTCCGAAACATGGGGAGACTATTGGGGCTACTTCACGTACGTAAAACCAGCTTATGCGTCAAACGGCGCTGGAAATCACGATGCCATGGCATCGTACTTGGGAAGAGTCAATTTGGTTTCCATGTTTCCCAGCATCTTGCTTTTTGCAGGCTTTCTGTTCGGCGTTGTCCAAATATTTCGATTCAGCAAATCTCCAACTTTGGAAAGAACTTCTCTGGTCTTTATTACTTTGCTGTCGCTATCCACCATCGCTGGGTATCTATGGTTTGTTTATAGATATTTCATGCACACCAACCTGGTCATCAAAGCCACATACGTCATCCAACTTTTTATCGCTTTGCTATTTCTATTTGCTGGCCTGATGGAAGTCATCCGGAAGAAAAGTCAATTAGCGTACAACATAATCATTGTCCTTCTAATTTTGGTTTTCATTCACAACCTTCCCGCACTGATCACTCGATACAACAGCATCACTGGCTTTTAATGAAATTCTGTTAACACAACTCATATACCAACAGAAAATTGCGGGTGATAAAATTTCTTTATGCTGCCCGATTTCCGAGTCCACCAACGCGACTACCTGCTCGAAATTGTCCGCCTGCTGACCGAGGAACTCGACCTCGAAAAACTACTGGAGCGGATTTTGCGCATCTCGGTGGAAATGCTGGCCGGGCAAGCCGGCCTCATTGCGCTTAAAGAAACTGACGGCTGGCGGGTTGCGGCCGCGCACCGCATCCAACCTGCCTTCCTCAGTTATCTTGAGCCGCTGCTTGGCGAAGAAAACGTCCGCGAACTGGATGTGCGCGAACTCAATCGCATGTTGAAAGATTTAACCTACACCGCCAGCCTCGGATTGCTCAACGGCACCGCTCTGCCGCTCGCCGCACACGGACAAGTGATCGGTGTGATCTTCATCTTCCGCAATTATCCTGATCTCTTCACGCCCAATGACCGCGTCTTGCTTCAATCCTTTGCGGACCAAGCCGCAATCGCGGTATTCAATGCCAAACTTTATGGGCAGGTCAGTTACGAGAAACAACGTCTTGATGCGCTGCTCGATTCCGCAGCAGACGGCATCTTGATCCTCCGCGCCGACCATACGATTGAACGATGCAATCCCGCATTCGAAAAGCTTTTCGGCAAATCCCATGAAGATGTGGTTGGCAAAGATCATTCGGAAATCATTCAATGGGTTAATGAACCGCAAGGCACCACGTTGGAAGAAGCCGAACAAAGCGGATGGCCCCTGACGCCGAATGCCACACTTTATGTGGAAGGCGATCTGAAGCGTCCGCTTCCACCTCCACTCCCGGTCGGCGCGACGTACGCTCCACTTCTTTCAGATGATGGCAAGCTCCGCAACATCGTTGTCACGGTGCGCGACATCACGCATTTCCGCACCGCCGAAGAAATCAAATCCACCTTCATTTCCATTGTCAGCCACGAACTGCGGACGCCGGTTGCGCTTATCAAAGGATATGCATCCACGCTCCGCCGCGACGACGCCAAGTGGGATCGAAAAGTTGTCAGCGAAAGTTTAGCTGTTATAGAAGAGGAAGCCGACCGGTTGTCGAAAATGATCGATGATTTGTTGGACGCCTCGCGTCTGCAAGCGGGCGGACTCAGCCTCAATCGCGCCGATGTTTCTCTCTCCGCCTTAGCCGGACGCGTCGCCGAACGGTTCGCGACTCAATCCAAGAAGCACACCATCGCCACCGACTTTCCCGATAAATTCCCCGTGATCCTTGCCGACGAAACGCGCATCGAACAAGTAATTGCAAATTTGGTTTCCAACGCTTTGAAATACGCGCCGAAAGGCGAGATCAAAATCAGCGGCTCGGTGCGACCGGAGCAAGTCATCGTTTGCGTAAGCGACGAAGGCCCCGGCATCGACGCGCAAGACTTGCCACACATCTTCGACCGCTTCTATCGTTCGACGAATGCCGTGAAGCGAACCAAAGGCGCGGGTTTGGGATTGTACTTGGCACGCGCCATCATCGAAGCCCACGGCGGACGCATCTGGGCTGACACTTCGATAAGCTCAGTGCAACGCTCGAAACCTGATTCCGGTGCGCGCATTTGTTTTTCTCTCCCGCGTTAACAGTAGGGGCACGGCGACGCTGTGCCCCTACATGTAACAAATGGTAAAATTGCACGGCAATATTTAACCGAAAAGGAAATCATATGGCAGTTTCTTATCCACCCCGCAGTAAAGTTGAAAAAAGACAAACTTGGAACGCCGAAAGTGTTTTCAAAAACCATAAGGCTTGGGAAGAAGAAGTTAAGAACATCTTGGCTGAGATCGAGCCTTTGAAAAAATTCAAAGGACGATTGGGCGAAAGCCCCGCTGTTCTGCTGGAAGCCATGGCGAAGCTCGAAGAACTCCTCGTACGCGCTCAACGCGTTTACATGTACGCCGGTTTTGCCTCGGCAGTAGATACAACCGATCAAGTCGCGGCGGGCATGCAAAGCCAGGCTGGAAGCATGTACGGACAGGTCGCATCCGCCGCGGCATTCGTCCGCCCCGAATTGCTTTCCATCGGCAAAGCCAAACTCGATGAATGGATGAGACAGGATTTAAAGCTCGCTATTTATGGTCATTTCTTCGATGACCTTTTTCGAAAACAGAATCACGTTCGCTCCGGCGAAGTGGAAGAATTGCTCGGAATGCTAGCCGATCCGTTCAGCGGACCAGCCAGCACATCGAGCATGATCGCCAACGCCGATTTCCAATTCGCGCCCGCAGTGACTGGCAAAGAAAAGAAATTGGTCGTGACGCAGAGTTCGATCCACGAAATTCTCAATCAAGCGGATCGCAAGGCGCGGCAGACGGCTTGGAACAATTACATGGATCGCCATGTCGAATTCAAGAATACACTGGCGAGCAACCTCACCACATCCATAAAAGCCAACGTGTTTTTTTCGCGCGCCCGAAACCATGAGTCATCGCTGGCAGGTTCGCTCTTTGAACAGAATATACCGGTCGAAGTTTTCCATAATCTGATCAACACCTTCAAAAAACATTTACCGGTTTGGCATCGCTACTTCGAGATTCGACGCAAAGCCTTGGGGCAACGCGACATCACGTATTACGATATGTGGGCGCCGCTTGCCAAGAAGCGCGTCAAGCTTTCTTTCCAGCAAGCCGTGGATATGATCAGCGAAGGTCTCGCGCCGATGGGCAAAGATTATGTGGATGTGCTTCGCAGAGGCGTTCTTGAGGAGCGTTGGGTAGATTGGGCGCCAAACAAAGGCAAACAAAACGGCGCGTTCTCTTATGGCGCACCCGGCACCCATCCGTTCATCATGATGAGCTTTACGGATGAGTATGGAAGTGTCAGCACACTGGCGCATGAACTCGGTCATTCGATGCACTCGTATCTCACATGGAAAAATCAGCCGCTGGTTTACGCCGACTATTCGCTGTTCGTCGCGGAAGTCGCATCGAACTTCCATCAAGCGATGGTGCGCGCCCATTTGCTGAAGACTGTGAAAGATGCGAACTTCCAAATCACCTTGATCGAAGAAGCCATGTCGAATTTCTTCCGCTACTTTTTCCAGATGCCGACGCTGGCGCGCTTTGAATTGGAGACCCATCAACGCGTCGAGAAAGGCGAAGCGCTGACCGCCGATTCGATGATGGACCTGATGGCGGACTTGTTCACCGAGGGCTTTGGTCCAAAAGTGAAAGTGGATCGGCCACGCGTCGGGATGGTTTGGTCCACCTTCGGGCATCTCTTCTCGGATTATTATGTCTATCAATATGCCACCGGCATTTCCGGCGCACACGCGCTTTCGGGACGCATCTTGCGCGGCGAACACGGCGCGGTGGATGATTATCTCGGCTTTCTCAAATCGGGCGGCTCGATGTATCCGCTGGATGTGCTAAAGAAAGCGGGCGTTGACCTGACCACGCCGAAGCCCGTCGAAGAAACGTTCGCCGTGATGGAAAGTTATATTGATCGGTTGGAAGAACTTGTAGGTTAATTAAATTGTAGGGGCAT
>DATCTP010000158.1:0-8746 GCA_036567885.1 Anaerolineales bacterium
TGAAGGATGTTTATGAAATCCACAAGAATAAAGCTGCTGGCTGTTTACTACGGCGCGTTGCTGCTGTGGTTAAGCACAACCGCCATGCACATCCCAGATGGCTATCTCAGTCCGGTCACATCCATCATCATGTTCCTGATCGTTCTGCCGTTTTGGGTCATCGGTCTTCGCAAGATTCGCGAGACGATGAATGCGCGCAGTGTCCCGTTGATTGCGTTGCTGGCGGCATTCTCGTTCGTGATCATGATGTTCAACTTCCCGGTGCCCGGTGGGACAACGGCTCATGCGATTGGAGCCACCATCGCCGCCATCATCCTCGGACCGGAAGCGGCTGTGATCGTGGTATCCATCGCGTTGCTCATTCAGGCTCTTTTCTTCGGCGATGGCGGCATTACTGCCCTCGGCGCAAATTCGTTCAACATGGCGGTTGTAGTTTCATTCATCGCCTATGCGGTTTATCGCGCATTTTCGAAGAATCAACCTCTGACATCCTCACGCCGATTAATTGGCGCGGCAATCGGTGGATGGTTGGGATTGACCGTTGCGGCTTTCTTTGCCGGTGTGGAATTTGGCATCCAGCCGCTTCTGTTCAAAGCCGCAGACGGGACGCCGTTATATGCGCCGTATCCGCTCTCGGTGTCGATTCCCGCGATGGTGATCCCTCATGCGCTGGTGGCATCAGTGGCGGAGGGAATCTTGTCGGCGTTGGTGGTGGGGTATTTACAGCGCTCCAATATCTCGGTGTTGGAAGCGGCGGAAAAGCCCGCTCTGCTCGCGGAGGCCGGATCGCCGATGAAACTGCGCTGGCTATGGATCGTTCTGGCGATTCTGGTTGTGGCTTCGCCGTTAGGATTGCTCGCACCTGGAACGGCGTGGGGCGAATGGGGAACGCGCGAGTTAACGCATAGAGGCTTTTCTTCTATTCCTTCGGGCTTAGAGAAACTTTCCGGATTATGGGGCGCTCCGCTCGCCGGTTACAACTTGCCTGTGTTGGGTAATGTGAGTTTGGGATATTTATTCTCCGCGATTATGGGAATCGTGATTGTCGCGGTTGTGGTCTGGTTGTTCACGATATTGTTGACCCTGGATTTTCGTTCGAAGAAAAGCGAGCATTAATATTTCTCCCCCGATTTCACAGATTGATAAATTGAAAAAGAAAGTGTCTGCGAAAATCTGCGTACTCGGTGGATGATGACCTTTAGTTATGCCAACGATACAATCTTCATTATCGCATCATCGCGCGAATGTTATAGATCATACCTTGCATGGCATCACCGAGACACTGGAGCGCGCGTTATTTGCTGAAGAGATCAGCGCCCGTGCCGGATTATTTCAATCTCTGGACGCGCGCGTAAAAATCATCTCGACGCTGGCTCTGTTGATTGGCGTCAGTTTTTCTCACAATTTGTGGGTGATCGCGGCCGTCTATCTTTTGACATTGCTCTTCGCTTGGACTTCCGCAATTCCTGCCGATTACTTGATCAAGCGCGTCTGGCTGGCGCTTCCGTTCTTTACCGGTCTGATCATTGTTCCGGCTTTATTTATTACGCCCGGTCCCGCGCTTTTCCATCTGCCTTTTGGACTCGTTATCACACAGACCGGCGTAAATACGGTTCTATTTTTATTGCTGAGAGTCAGCACTTCGGTTTCATTGACTCTTTTACTGATCTTGACCACGCCATGGAACACAGTCTTAAGCGCGCTTGGCGTTTTGCATTTGCCCGATGTTCTGATTTTGATTCTGGGAATGACCTACCGTTACATTTACTTGTTGCTTCATGTTGCCAATGATATGTTTCTCTCGCGAAAGAGTCGAACCGTAGGTTATCTAGATACGTCTGATAATCAGCGTATGCTGGCCGCCGTCAGCGGAACCTTGTTGAGTAAGTCGTTGAATATGAGCAGTGAAGTTTATCTGGCAATGCAATCGCGCGGTTTTCAGGGTTCCATCATTACTTTGAAACCATTCAAGATGAAGTCCAGAGATTGGTTTTGGCTCTGCGTTTTTCTTGCAATCACTGCCCTGGCTGTTTTTCTTGGGAGATAAAGGAACTTTATTGTGAATGAAGAAATTGTTTTTGATGTATGTGATGTCTCGTTTGCTTATGAGGAACAGCAAGCCGCTCTGGACCATGTCAACCTTAAGATATGTGCTGGTGAGTCGCTTGTCATTCTCGGCGCAAACGGAAGCGGAAAAAGTACGTTATTGAAATTATTGGATGGTCTCTATTTTCCGTCGAGCGGAACCATCCAAGCGCTTGGCAAACCGCTCACCGAAGAGACTTTACGAGACGATGAATTTAATTTTGCGTTTCGCCGCCGCGTTGGATTGGTGTTTCAAGATTCGGATGTTCAACTTTTCTCCGCGTCCGTGCTGGATGAGGTCGCCTTTGCGCCTCTTCAGCTTGGACTTGCGCGGGAGGAGGTCAACCGGCGAATCGATTCGGCGCTCGAAGCGCTGCGCATCGAAAAACTTCGAGATCGCGCGCCGCATCGTCTTTCAGGCGGAGAGAAGCGCCGCGTCGCGCTGGCTTCTTTATTGACTCTTCAGCCGGATGTCTGGTTGATGGATGAACCGACCACGGGTCTCGACCCGCGCAGTCAATCGTGGCTGATCGAATTCATTCTGGAACAGCGCCAGCAGGGCAGGACGATGATTGTTGCGACTCACGACTTATCCATTACAGAGGAAATTGCCAGCACGATTTGCGTCTTTTCGGAGGGTCATCAAATTGTCGCATCCGGCAAGCCATCCGATATTCTGAACGATCACGATTTGTTACATCGTTGTAATCTTTCCCATTATCATGCTCGTAATTAATGACAATAAAGAAGCGCATCCGTATTGGACGCGCTTTTGCTTTTCTATAGTCCTGCGGCTTTTCTCAATGCATCAGCCTTGTCTGTCTTTTCCCATGGGAATTCGATATCGTCGCGGCCGAAGTGACCGTACGCGGCGGTCTTTCGATAAATTGGGCGACGCAGATTCAAGTCGCGGATGATCGCACCGGGACGGAGATCAAAATACTCGCTGATCAATTGCGCGATTTTCTCATCTGCAATTTTCGCGGTGCCGAAGGTCTCCACGTTGACGGAGAGCGGGTGCGCCACGCCGATTGCATATGCCACCTGAACTTCGACGCGATCCGCCAAACCGGCGGCAACGACATTCTTTGCGGCATAACGCGCCGCGTATGCCGCGGAGCGATCCACCTTCGTTGGGTCTTTGCCGCTGAAAGCGCCGCCGCCGTGACGTCCCATGCCGCCGTAAGAGTCGACGATGATTTTACGGCCGGTCACTCCGGCATCGCCCATGGGTCCGCCGATCACAAATCGCCCGGTTGGATTGACAAAAATCTTTAAATCTTTATCTATCATGTCTTTCGGCATGGATGGCTGAATCACATTCTCAATCACTTGCTCGGTAATTTCTGCATGGGATACATCGGGTGCGTGTTGCGTGGAAATCAGAACCGTATCAATGCGCTTGGGCTTGCCTTGTGCGTATTGAACAGTAACCTGGCTCTTTCCATCGGGTCGAAGCCAGGGCATGGTGCCGTTTTTCCGCATCTCAGAAAGGCGACGAGTGAGTTTGTGTGCGAGATATATGGGCATCGGCATGAGAGTTGGTGATTCGTTGCAGGCAAAGCCGAACATCATACCTTGGTCGCCTGCGCCAATCTTGTCTAAGTCTTCTTCGTCGCCTCCCTTCGCCTCGAACGATTTGCTGACACCCATATCAATGTCCGGGCTTTGGCTGGCAATGGCTGACAGAACCGCACAAGTATTTCCGTCGAAACCTTTCTCGCTACTATCATAACCAATTTCCTTGACGACCCGGCGAACAAGTTCATCAAAGTTAACATATGCCTGCGTGGTGATTTCGCCCAGCAGCATCACGACTCCTGTTTTGGTAGCCGTCTCACAGGCGACGCGAGACATCGGGTCCTGCTCGAGGCACGCGTCAAGAACTGCATCCGATATTTGATCGCAGATCTTATCGGGATGTCCCTCCGTTACCGATTCCGATGTGAACATCAGTTTCGGTGAGGTCATAAAAGTTGTGCTCATTGTTTTTTTATTTTTCCTTTCAAAAAGAAATTGCCCCTTCGGTATATCGAAAGGGCAATTTGCGCACGAAGCACGGCTGCCCTCTCATCTTCCAGAACATCCTTCTGTCGGAATTGGCACCGTGTCGGAATTAACCGTCCGGTTGTCGAGGCATCGCAGGGCCGTTCCCTCCGCCTCTCTGGATAAGAGTGCCGATTGGGGCTATTTAATTATGGCAGATAATACCACACGCGAAGAGATGCGTCAATTAAAAAATCAACCGCCGAGCTAACGGCGGTTGATTAGTGAAAAATCGTTAGTTATCTGAAGCGCAACGGAAGCCGATCTTTGGAGAAAAAGTTCCATAATAGGCGTCGGTTCCGACCTGAGCGTTCGGATCTGGACCGAGAACGGATGCGCGGAGCGAAACGCGAATATTGGTAGGATCGTCCTGGAAAGAACCGCCGCGCACAACACGATTATAGAAATTGGAACGCGCAATTGGTCCACTGGGATTTGTATTGACTCCTTTGCTGTAATAGGTCGGATCAAAGAAATCGTTAACCCATTGAGCTACATTGCCAGCCATATCCAGTACACCAAAGGGACTTGCTCCGGCAGGATAACTTCCAACTTTGGTTGTGTCACCTACCTGGTAGTTGAAATTGGCGCGTGTACTATCAGGCACCTGATCACCCCATGGATAAGTGTTGATGGTGTTACCGCGCGCTGAGTATTCCCATTCCGCCTCGGTAGGCAGATGTCGGCCCGCCCATTTGCAATAGGTGGTTGCCTGAGTCCAAGTTACATAAACAACAGGATAATCATTGAAGTCAGGATTATTGAAATAGGATTGGCGCGTCTGCGATTTTGTTTGTTGTGGAGGAGTACAGCCGCCAGCTGTAATGCATGCTAAATACATCGCGTTTGTGACATCGAATTTATCTATCCAGAAGGAAGGCATGGTCACCTGATGAACCGGTTTTTCAACATCAGTTGCTTGCGGGTCAATACCACCCATTTGGAATGTACCAGCAGGGATAAAGACCTCGGTCATCCCGTCGGCAGAGGTGCGCGTTGATCCAGGGGCTTGGTTGCCCGAAGGTGCCGCGGTTGCATTCAATGCAATAGGTGTGTTGGTTGGGAAAGCAGTTGCAGCGGTGATTGGTGTGGGTTGTGCTTGACCTCCGCCTAATTGACATGCGGTGCTAATTAATACAAGCACCGCAAGTACTGGAAATAACTTTTTCATCGTAAGCCTCCTTTGCTTCGATTGCTATTTACGAGTATACAGGAATAGTACTAAATTCCTATCCCCCAAAAGTCATATTTTGGTAAAAAAATGAGATTTTATGTTACCAGATGGGCTTCTTTGGCATATAATTTATGATGAAAGGCAATATTATGTTACCTAATTCTCTTCTTGCCGATACTGCAGGCGCTTTACGCGTATTTGTGGTTTGTGACCAGGATGCAACTGCCCCAATTTGGGGATATATTATCCGGGAAAAGGGCTTGGTTGCTATTTTGGAAACATCCGTTCAAAGAGCGATGGAACGTTCCATGGAAGAGATTCCAGATTTGATCGTGATCGATGTGAACGCCTCGCACCCACAAAGAATCGAATTGTGCAAGAAATTTCGTTCTTTAGGCACGAGCCCAATTCTGCTTTTTTTACCGACGAACAACGAAACTGAAATCCTCGAAGCATATCATAATGGCGTAGACGAATGTGTCATCAAACCGATCAGTCCGGCCATCTTTTTGGCAAAGATTATGGCTTGGGCGCGTCGGAGCTGGATGGTTCCCATGAGTCCGGTTCAGGCTGGAAAATTGAAACTAGATCCGGCTCGACGGTCCGCGATTGAACCGAAAGGGAGCGAAATCAAACTGACGAATCTGGAATTTCGTTTGATGCATTTATTGATGAGTCGCCCTGGATATGTTTTCAAAAACGAGGAAATTATGCAGTCTGTTTGGGGCGCAGCTGGAGATTTAGCGGTATTGAAAAATGTTGTTTATCGTTTGAGAAAAAAATTAGAGCCCGAGTCCGGTAAATCATCTTATCTTATTCAAACGTGGCCGGGCGGATATAGTTTCCAAGAAACGTAAATTTTTATGGACTGCAGGGTGGGTTGGTTAAATTATAGGTTGGTTGAATATAAGTATTGATGGCTTTTTCTGCGTCGCAATAATTGGGGTGAACTTTCAGCGCCTTATTCCAATCTGCCAATGCGCCAGTTGTATCGCCTTTGTTTAGAAGCCCATATCCATGCCAAAGCAAAGCTTCCTCCGAATAATAACCGGGGATGACTTTGTACGTATCTTCTGTGATTTGCAATAAATAATCTATCCGACCGGCATTGTAGTAAGCAAAGAAGGGCCAGAATTGATAGCGTGTCATGCGTTGAGGCAAGCCGATGGTAAAGGCTTTATCAAAGGCTTGAGCCGCTTCGTTGTACCGCTCAAAATAAACCAGGCTGCTGCCGAGATTGAACCAGGCGAAAGGATCATTGGGATTTGATGTAATGGCGGCTTGAGAAATACTTACGGCGTTTTGCCGATTTTGATCTGGATTCCAATTTGTTCCAAGAATCGATTGGACTTCCGCTTCATCCTTTGGAAAGTAGATCACCATATACAAATAATTAAAAGGTTTCCAGTCCACCATTAATTTATCGTACGGAATTTTCTGATCGGGTCCGCGCAACGGGTCTTGAGCGGTGAAAACTTTGGCACTGTCGTCATAGCCGGTGATGAGCAGATAATGCGCATCCCATAAATCATCGCCGGGCCCCATTGCATCCTGAGGAGGAAGTGTGGACGCCTCCTCGATAATCACCGGATAGTTCGCGGCGAGAAGTTGTTTGAGGAGATTGATATCTCCCGCCACGCGGAATTCGGCGCGCAGCCAACCTGCCTGATTCAAAACGAAATAACGAAGTTCATCCGGGTTGACATTGCGATCCTGAGGCACGGGTTTGATGATCTTCGCAATATCATCTTGAGTTCCCTGCCAGCCGTACATCCGAAGAGCCATGGTCAGCGTTGCGGGGCCGCAATTATTGATCCCCTGCAATTCGTATTTTGGATCTGGCAATGAAACCTGCGATGGAAGGGGTTGAGGAGTGGCGCTCGGCGCGGCCGCGACAGAAGTCGGCGTGAAAGGAATCGATGTGAAAGTCGCAAATGGAGTGGATGGCAAAGGCGTCGGCATTTTACCAACTGGATCGACTGTATTTTGAGCATAGGTGTTCCAAACGATCAATCGCCACTCAAGCCTGTTTTTTATCGCAGGGATTTGATAGATCGCCGCGGCAAGCCCGATCAATATCACGAACCCCGCGAACGCAAAAAATATTTTCTTCTTAAGCATGAAGAAAAGTTTACCAGATTTGAATAAGTGGTTTCTTAAACAAAAATGCCGTTGAAAAAATTGGCGCTGCTTTACTTGCCACTGCGCACGCGTTCGAGCAATTCGCTCATTGGCTTTAAATCTGATACAGTGACCGCCAAATTCTTTGTGCGGGTTTGATTGTATTGAAACACACGGCTGCCTTCATGGATCAAATTTGCGCGGCGGCGGAATTCTTCGCGCGTGATCCAGCCGGTTAGGAAAATATCCATGCCGTATACCCAAATATTGCTCCACGCAATCGGCTCGACGAGATAGGTTTCCTTGCGCGATGGAGAATAAATTCCCAGCCGCGCTTTCGGTTTTGATTCGACGTGGATATAAGCCAGCGAATAAAATTCCGCATCGACTTCAACGCGCGTTCGCGCTGGAAGTTCAATCTTGCGCGTCATAAAATCTCGACCCGAATCCTGCCCACCGATTTCGAGCCGTAGTGTTTCATCTGATTCGGATTTCAACGCCAGCGGCCCCAGCGGAATCCATTCATGCGGACGCGTCCACGGTTTAGGCATGGTATGAATGAGATAGATCGGCTGGTTGGCGTCCACGGCTTTATGCAAATCGTCCGGCGATACGGCAACGAGTCCGGTAAGGAACGCAAAGAGATAGAGATCATTGTCGGAATGACCGTCCGCGGAATACTGATCGAGTGGAACCAACGCTGGGGCTTTGAGAATCAATTTCGGGTCCGCGCGGAGCGAAGTGATTTGATCCCGATGGGAAATGAGAAATGATTTGATGTCACAGCGACGCCCGCCGAGCGAAACGTCATAACGGTCCGGATCGGTGAAAGGTGTTGAGCCTTTGATATCGAAGGGAATATTTTGTTGCGTGAGATAACGTCGAAAGGCGAGTTCCACTGCCACACCGGCTACAATCCGCCGCAGTCGGTCAAACGGTGAACCGCCCATGCGGTCATAGGTGTGCGGCAGGGAACGGTTGGCGTAAGCGATGCCGCCTTCGGTTAAATCGGGCGTGTACGGGATGCGAATAAAATCTGAAGCGGTGATCATACAGTTTGCGTCAGATTCGAGCGAGTTCTGGAAAGAAATTTTCTAACCGGGAAACCGATCAAGATCAAGGCAAAACATTCGGCAATTCTCAAAACGCTATTCCAGTTGAAGCGTGTTGCGTACGCGCCATAAAAGTCCAAATAGGCGCCAAGATCCGACATGGGGAACGGCAACCAGATGAGATTGAAAATAAAAACTGCGATGAGCATTATGGCGAGTTCAATGTAAGAGGAAGTTTGCGAAGCGAATCCCAAGATAATCGCTTGCG
>DATCTP010000159.1:0-6991 GCA_036567885.1 Anaerolineales bacterium
ATATTCCATAGATAAATGATCCCATCAGTGTTGCCGCCTGCCAGCCAAACCCCATCAGGGCTGAATCTCAGTTGGGTGACTAGCCCGGAGTGAGTAAGCTTGTGGAGTTCTTTTTGTTGAGATAGATCCCAGATGGCAACGTGATTTTTTGAAGCTGAAGCCAGCCAATTATTGTTCGCAGGATCAAATGCCACAGCATTGACCGGGGCGTTATCCTGCAGGTCGAATAATTTGCTTCCGCTTTGAGCATTCCATAATGAAATAGTATTGTTATTTCCGGCAGTCGCGACCATTTTGGTGTCGGCTGAAATGGCAACATCGTTTACGACGGCGTTCTGCTGGAGATTCAACTCTCTTTTGGATTGAAGATTTTCCAGGATGGCTTCGTTCAGATTCTTGGTGTTGACCGCAAGCGATTGCGAATCCGGGCTGATTGCCAAATTGTAGGTCAAGTCGTTTGCATCGAGTACTTTTGTTCCATCGGTGCCTGAATGGGTATGAAGGATTTGATCCATCGTGAAAGTCTGTACCGTTTTGGCGTCTGTATTGACTGCCACCCATGAGCCGGAAGGATCAAACAGCGCATCGTGGACGAGCTCAGGAAACACCAGGTAATTTATACGGGCAGATAAATAAGAAACATCCCAAACAAAAATATTGCCGGTGCTGTCTCCCGCCAGAAGACGCTTGCCATCATTGCTAAATGCCAGCGCCGAGCCGCTTCCGTCAATGGGAGCTTGTATCATTTGGGCGCCCGAAGCCGCGTCCCAAATCCGGACCGTTTGATCGGTTCCCGTGCTGGCAATCCACTGTCCATCCGGGCTGATCTTTACGTGTTGGGCAAAGCCGTTATGCTGCATCACAAGTTTTTGCTGTCCGGTCACGGTATCCCAAACGTAAACATTATTATCGTCGGACGCGGTTGCAAACCAGGTGCTATCCGGGCTGAAGGCAACATCTTCAACCCAATCTCCGTGTTTCACAGCAAAGCGCTGTCCGCCCGATGTGACTTTAGCGACTCGCGCGGTGCTGTCTGCGCCTCCCGAAACGATCCATTGGCTGTCGGGGCTGAAAGCAATGGCGAACACATCGCCGGTGTGTTCCGGACCCATAAAGAAAAATCCTTGATTGAATCTCCATAGCATGACTTTTCCGCCGCCGGTTCCAATCCCGACCCATTTTCCATCCGGCGAAAAACTGATGGCAAAAACCGGACCGGCCTCGCGCAGGTTCAAAGGTTTTTGGGCAAAGTCTTGCAGGTTGATGATCGTGGCAAAGTTGTCATTGCGGCCGACTGCCAGCCAGCCGCTATCAGGGCTGACATCCAGCGCCCAAATCACGGCGCCAAAGTCGAATCGTTTGATCAGAGAGCCGTCGGCGGCATTCCAGATTCGTACGCTTCCGTCATCACCGCCCGTGATGATGAGCTTGCCATCTTTGCTGTAGATTGCATCTTCGATGATGTTGTCTTGCTGAACGCAATAAAGTTGTTTGCCGTTGTCCATATTCCAAACGCAGGCTGTCTTGTCGTCACTGGCGGTTAGAAACGTTTTGTCGTTCGGACTAACTTCCAGACTTTCAATCTTGGCTTTTTGCGAAACGTGTGCTACGGGAATGGGGATGAGGCTGATATTTTGACGAAGGATATCTTCCGCCTGCGGCGATTGTAACTGTTGCCAGGAATCAAGAGCCAATAATGTGCTGATATCCAATTTTCCAGTTTGACCTTGATACAGCTTGGCTTCCGCCGCGCCGCGTTGTGCTTTTGCGGCGACTTCATTGCTTTGTGCAATTGCCTGTTGCGTCGCACGCGCATATTCATTGGCGACTGCCGTGGCGGCGTTGTTCCTCGCCAGTTGTGCATTGGAATTTGCCAGTTGTTCATTGGAGATGGCAGAGTTTCGCTGGAAAAGCGCAAAGATTCCCAAAACCACACTCACCAGAAAAGCAATCGATACACCGATAACCAGATTCCGTTGTTGGCGAATCGCCTGTCTACGGCTGGCGTGAATGTAATCGGCTTGAAGCGGTAGAACTTGCTGACCGGGTCGGGCGGCGGCTTCGCTCATCCATTTTTCGCCATCGTCAAGATCAGCGCCCTGCAAAAGAAAACCGGGATTGCGTTTTTTGGAATCCCATTCCGCCGCGCGTTGGAGTAAACGCGTCTGTTCCTTGACCCAATCCAAATCCGTGGTAATTGCTGCGACGATTTTTTCGATCCCGACTTTGAACTGATCCTGTTTGGCGCGCATGTAAACCCAGTTTGTCGCCGAAATCTTTTCCGGCATCTTTGTGCGTTTTTCAGGCTCACGATATAAAACGGGAATCAACTTTTTATTGTTTTGTATTCCAAGGTTGTATTCCTGGGCGCAGACTTTCGATGCGAGCCAATCCGGGGAAATCACGCAAATGAATGCGTTGGAGCCTTGGACGGCTTCGGTGATTTCCGCCATCCAATCTGCGCTCGGAGGAATCCCTTCCCAATCCACCCAGACTTTCACATCACTGGCTTCAAGACCGGCCACCAATTTGCGGACGAAAAGTTTATCCTTTCGCGAATAGGATACAAAAACATTGCCGTTCCTGGCTTGCTTCTTATCAGATGCCACGCTGAATACTCCGCTTCATTTCCTCGACGATTAAAGGGACACAAACCACGCGGCTACATATCCGCTTCTGCCGGATGCGTCCTTCACATGCAGTCATTGATTATTCTGTCCGATCCTACCGGATGCGGTTTGATAAAGATTTTGCGTATTATATGTTCTCTCCTGCCTTTTGATGATTGAGCGATGAATGTCGGCCAGTAATACTTTTTGACTATTTTACCCTTGAATTTTCTAAAAAGCGATTATCGGTTCTGTTGGACGAGTTCGATAATCGCCTTTGCTTGTGCAGGGTTGATGAAAGCGCGAAAAGAATTAATCCTCCCGTTTAATTTCATAATGATGAAATGGTTTTAGTGGCCCTGCCAACGCGACCACGAGCGTCCATCGAGGGCAATCATTTCATCGGCTTCGGCTGGACCCCATGAACCCAACTCGTATACGGCTGGAGATGTTTTTTGCGAATCCCAGGATTCGAGAATCGGGTCGATCAGGCCCCAGGCGGTTTCTACTTCGTCGGCGCGAGTGAACAAGGAGGCGTCACCCGCTAAAGCGTCAAGCAGGAGGCGCTCGTAGGATTCGGGAATCGAGGTCTTGCCAAAAGAATCAGCATAATGAAATTCCATATCCACCGAACGCATGTCCGCGGCGGTATCTGGGACTTTCGCTTCGAAGCGCCAGTGGATGCCCTCATCCGGCTGAAGATAGAGCACCAGCATATTCGGCGTCATGCCACCGCGTGCGTTGGGGAAAAGCAGATGCGGCGGTTCTTTGAACTCGATGATGACCTGCGAAACTTTTTCTTTAAGCCGCTTTCCGGATCGCAAATAGAACGGGACGCCTTGCCAGCGCCAGTTGTCAATTTGTAGACGTACTGCAGCATACGTTGGAGTGGTGGAATTTGCCTTAACGCCTTCCTCTTCAAGATAGCCTTTATATTGTCCAAGCACGGTATTTGTCGCCACCATTTCTCCCTTGATGGGTTGGATGGAGCTCAATACTTTTACTTTCTCGTTGCGTAACGCATTGGCATCGAATGAAGCGGGCGGTTCCATTGCGACCAGCGAAGTCAGCTGAAGCAGATGATTCTGGAACATATCCCGCACCACGCCGACCGTGTCGTAGTATCCGGCGCGGTGTTCCACGCCGACTTGTTCCGAAACCGTGATCTCAACGTGGTCAATATAATTTCGATTCCATAACGGTTCGAAGATCGTATTTGCAAAGCGAGTGACCAATATGTTTTGTACCGTCTCTTTGCCGAGATAATGATCGATGCGGTAGATTTGATTCTCGGCCAATGTTTTGTGGATTTGGAGATTCAAACTTCGCGCCGAAGCCAAATCCGTGCCGAATGGTTTTTCGATCACCACGCGCCGCCAGCCGCCGTTCTCTTGAAGTTGCCCCGTTAAGCCGAGCAGGTCGATGATGTTTGGAAATATTCCCGGTGGCGTTGCCATATAATACAAACGGTTACCGGAACCGATTTCCCATTTGCTTATGAATTCGCTCAATCTTTTGAAATCAGCGAGGTCGGTGTAGCGTCCCTGTTGGTAGGCAAGATCGGACGCAAAGGCATTCCATTCTTCTTGGCTGTATTCAAACGGTGCGAATTGCTTCATTCCATCGGCAAGATGCGCGCGGAATTGTTCATCGGTAAACGCAGTGTTGCCGTACCCAATAATGCGGAATTGTTTTGGCATGCGTCCTTTGCGGAATGAATTGAACAGCGATGGCACCAGCTTGCGCTGGGTCAGATCGCCCGACGCGCCGAAAATAACAATGGTGGTTGGTAAACTATTAATCATAAAAGCACGCTAAATTGAGTTAATCGGTTTTCTTCACCGCATGTCCGCCGAATTGATTTCGCATGGCGGAGAGCAAACGCGCCGAGAAATTTTCATCATCGCGGCTGACGAAGCGCATTTGCAAAGCCAGCGTAATGATCGGCGCCGGAATATCATGGTCAATCGCTTCCGCCACAGTCCAACGGCCCTCGCCCGAATCTTCAACCCACGGCTGAATATCGGAAAGAGTCGGATCATCTTTTAACGCGCGCGCCGTCAAATCCAATAGCCACGAACGCACCACGCTTCCATATCTCCAAATCTCAGCGATCTCATCCAGGTTCAAATCGAACTCTTTCTTGGCTTTCATGATGTTGAAGCCCTCAGCCAACGCCTGCATCATGCCGTATTCGATTCCATTGTGGATCATTTTTACGAAATGTCCCGCGCCGTGCGGACCGACGCGTCCCCAGCCTTTATCCGCCGCAGGAGCCAGCGTCTCGAAAATGGGACGCATCTTTTCCACGACCTCGGCATTGCCGCCGATCATCAAACTATAACCTTCGCTGATTCCCCAGACGCCGCCGCTTGTGCCGCTATCGAGAAATTCAATTCCTTTTGATTCCAACAACGCCGCATGGCGGATCGAATCTTTATAGTTTGAGTTTCCACCGTCAATGACGACATCGCCTCTGGATAATAAATTCGACAACTTCTGAATCGTATCGTCCGTGATTTGACCTGCTGGAACCATCGTCCAAACCACGCGCGGCGGCTTGAGCATCTTGACGACTTCTTCCAATGAACGAGCACCTTCCGCGCCGTTCTTGATCGCCGCTTGAACTGAACTTTCACTGCGTGCGTTCCCAATCACGCGATGCCCGCCGCGCACCAGGCGCGTGGCCATGTTCAAGCCCATTTTTCCTAAACCAATCATTGCGAGTTCCATTTTTGCTCCTTAAGACTCCCTCTCCTTTATAGGAGAGGGTAGGGGTGAGGTCAAAGTTTGCTTGCCGCCAACTTATCCGCCATCCAAATCAATTCTCCATCGGTGGGGCGGATGCGCTGCGCGGGCAGTTTTTCTGGTTGATTTTCGCCATACAAGACGTCTGCAAGCGTTTGAGACTTACTTGCTCCGCTGACGAGAAATACAATTCGATAAGCCGTGTTCAAAACCAGCGGCGTCAGCGTGACGCGGTTGGCGGGACGATTCTGATAGTGTGCAACGACTCCCAAGGTTGGCGCAGAAACATTGATCGCTGAACCCGGAAAGAGTGAAGCCGTGTGTCCGTCCTCGCCCATGCCGAGCAGAATTAAATCGAAGCGCGGCCAATCCAGCGGAGGAGTCGAAAACTTTTCAAGAACACGCGCATACTCTTCGGCAGCCGCGACCGGCTCAAGGTCCGATTGGATGCGGTGAATGTTCTCCATTGGAATCGACACGCGATCCAGCAATACATCCCGCGCTTGCCGGTAGCTATTTTCTGGGTCATCAATCGGAACACAACGTTCGTCACCCCAAAAAACATGAACATGTTCCCAATCCATTTGTTCTCGATGCGGAGAGTGCGCCAGTAATTTATATAACTCCATCGGTGTGTTGCCGCCGCTCAATGCGACAAGAAATCGCTCGCGCTCGGCGATGGCTTGCGCACAAGTTTTGACAAATAATTCAGCTGCGGCTTGACTCAACGAATCAAGATTATCGAAAATGCGAACATCTGGTTTCATGTTTGCCATTACAAGATTATACGTCTGTTTGCAGATTCGACTCGCATGGACTACAATCGCCGCGTGGCTATCATTAATCTCAAACGGCTCGCTACGCAGCGCGCGCGGACCTTTCATCTGCCGCCCGCTAAACCGCTTTCATCTCAAGCCCAGGCTTTGAAATTTGTCAATGAGCGCGGCTTTATTTTTTTCTGGCCTATCAAGGGCATGGACCTGCCAAGTCTTTGGACGGCGGTTGCCGGAAATCGTCCGGTTGCTGATGCGCATGATGATCCAGCTCACGTTACGTGGAGTTGGAAAGACAACGCGCTTCCGAAACGCATTTGGTATTACGCCAAAATCCTGCGCCGCAAAGCGACGATGATTTCGTTGGATGTTGCGCCTTTTTTCTATGCGCTGTCGGAAAATTATGGCTCTCCAGAAGAAGATCATTTGGTCGCGTATGAAGAAGGCCGCTTGACTTTGGCGGCAAAAAATATTTATGAGGCTCTGTTAAAAGAAGGTGCATTAGATTCCATCTCGCTTCGCAAAGCGGCGCGTATGACCAGCGCAAAAGAATCAGAGTGGAATCGCGCCCTGGAATATCTGCAAAAAGATTTCAAGATTTTGCCGGTAGGCGTGGCGGAAGTCGGTGCGTGGAAATATGCCTTCATTTTTCAGATCACGGCGCGGCATTACCCCGATTTGCCGGAGCGTGCGCGCCTGATCAGTGAGTCACAGGCGCGGACAAAACTGCTGGAACTCTATTTCGAGTCGGTGGGCGCGGCGCAAGCGCGGGACGCGAATAAATTGTTTGGTTGGGGGAACGAACTAACGGCACGCGCGTTGACGCGGTTAATCGAATCCAGAAAACTGAAATTTGCTCAA
>DATCTP010000160.1:0-4484 GCA_036567885.1 Anaerolineales bacterium
GGCACGGCCGCGGCTTTGCTGGGCGCGATCCTGCCACCGACGGTCAGCATGTTGATCGTGATGTCGTTCGTACAGAACTTTCAGGATGAGCCGTGGATGCAGGGCTTCATCCATGGGATGGTTCCCGCGGTGGCGATGCTGATCTCGGTGGCAGCTTGGAAATTGTTCCGAGGCAGTACCAGCATCCGCAAGCGTTCGCTCTTGATCGCGGCATTGAGTTTGATCGCCTTTATCTTGGGCGCGCCGACGCCTCTGGTTTTGTTGGGGAGCGGTTTGCTGGGTATCTTCTTGTTTCGATAGATTCGGATAATGACTGAATTCTTGATTGCAACCAATATGATTTCGAGCGCAGCAGTGTTGAAGTTGTTCTAGCGAGTAAATGAAATAAGGAAAGGAGATGGACATCATCCATCTCCTTTCTGATTCTCTTGTTGAAGTACAGCGCGCCGTGCTCAGGATGTCTTGGCTTTCTTGCGCACGGGACTTTTGCGCTCGGATTTCTTCACTTCGACAGGCTCAGTGCAGGCGTCAAGCCCAGCGATTGCAGCGCATCGGAATCATCTCCATACTGCGCCACCACCTGTTCCTTGACGCCTAACATGGCGTTGTGGAATGCCCACTCGGCTTGGTTCGCCGCATCACGCGCGGAATCCAGCGCGTTCTGGGCATTGACCTCCGCTTGCTGGGCGGACTGCATCGCCGACTGAGCCGCGCCGACTTTATCCAGCCCATAGGCTGGATTGGCGGGCTTGTAATCACTCAAATTCTGGCAGAAGACGATCAGTTGAAAGCGGGTGCTACGCGATGGATTATCGCGCTTGGCAGAAAAGGAAATGGCAGTAGTGTGAAATATGAGGTTGGTAAGGTGCAAGAATTTACTGTACAAAGTGCTTCATGAAAACCTTGCGCCAGCAAAAGAGTTTTTTTCTCACCGAAGAAACATTATTCCCAGGAACATTGCAATCAGGATTAAAGGTACAAAGATGCAAAACGCCTTACCCATGAAATCATAGATGGGTTGGGAGGTTCGTTTACCTAATTCAATTAATCGAAAACCTGATAGTTCTGCTCCCGCTATGCAAATTGCATACGCAATTAATTCAATAGTAATGGTATTCATATTCTTCTCGATTGTTCTCCTTGCAGTCCAGTTGCGGGAATTTACCTGATCTGATATTTGCCTGTAAGTATGTCGAAAAACTGACTCAACGGTATATTGATTCTCCAGAAGATAAGAATCGTTAATAAGGCAGCTATCAATGTCTTCAGCGCCAAGCCCCAAGGTATTTTATGGTTATCGTCTTTTGATAACTTGATACGCAATACACTGAGTGTAAAGCTTTCTACAGTTTGAAAAAGCATTAACCAGCCTAATCCTTTCCAAAACGCTAAGCTAAACCCAACTACCCAATACATTAAGAATATTGAGGTTAGCAAAAACATCCTATATGCTGGCATCGGTTTGAATGTAGGTTGCATTTAGTGTAGTAACCTTTCTCCACAGGACACCCAAGTCGTGCAGTTCCATGCAGTGCGGTTAAAATCTTTCACAACACCGCTATCAAATACTAGGGCTGCACCAATTACATTGGCTGGTATCCAAAGTGGTTCTGTCACTTCAGCAACTCCCGCCGAGCCAATTGGTCCACCCGCAAGAAAACCCGCTCCCATTGCCACAATCTCGATCAAATCCGGAACTACAATTAATCCTACTCCTAAAAGCGCCTCGGTTGTGTCACATTTCTCCGTCGGAGGACAATCAGAACCTAAATTACTGCTAGGTGTTGTTTGTGGATTTTGTGTTGGATCAATAGGTAGCGATAGAACATTACTATCGGGCCCACCATAGTTACCATTGCAATCCCATGGGTCACTGGCACAATAATTGTCGGTGGTAGAGTTGTTACTTCCATTATTGCTACTACCGCTGTTGCTTTCAGTACTATTATTGCTGCCTCGAGCATCAGGCTTACAACCAAGTTGAGCGCATGTCGGCGGAGCAACTCGGCCCTTATCCCATGCTCGCCAATATTGTTGCCAATGACTCCCATAGGCTTTATAAAACCAGGCTTTAAGTTGTTGGGATTTGTCCGCCTTGTTACCACTGGGATCAGTAAGAGTAATGGGATCATTTTGTACGTACGAATATCTATTCCATGTTTGCGGATTAGACTGATCAGGAATGATCGTATCCGGCTGAATAAACCGGCTTAGCAGTGGATCAAGCATGCGGGCATGGTAATCCATCAAGTTAATGTAACTGTTGTTCCTTTGACCTGTGAACGCGAAATCGGTCTGCGTGATCGAGCCCACATCCGTGCGCACCTGTCCGAAGGGCAAATAGCGCTGTTGGCTTATTAAGGTTCCACTTGCACTGGTGATTGCCACCACCGAGCCAAGCTCCTAAAGGAGTGCTTCGCGATGATCGGTGAGAAGATATTTTAAACTTGAACCGTCATTCCAGCAATGGAATAATATTTGCGGATTGCGGCAGTGCCGTTCATCTCATAGAGTCCCCCCATGAAGTACAAAACCGCCTAATGTAACCAGGCGGTTTATGTTTTCAACGAATGTTTGATTTTTTATTTCGTGGTCAGATAAAAGAAATCTCTGGAATGCGGAGTGAGATATAACGCCGGGTCGCTTTCCATTTGATCCAAAAGCTGAACGGCTGTCAGATGACCGTCGGACGGAGAGTACGTCACGAAATGTGCGTAGTGCCGGTTGATGTCGAGTTGCATGGCGTTATATGCGCCCGCGACCAGAAGCGCCTGTGCCAGCGTGGCGACCGATGTGCCGTTGCCAACCGCATAGATCAGATAGCGGCCATCCTGCGTAATGCCCAATCCGGTGCGCCAGGTAATGGATTGGTTGCCGATGGTGTCGCCCCACAACGACGGCGCGTCGACATAAACTCGCGGATCGATCTGACCGTTTGACAGAATGGGTGGACAATTCTGTCGAAACGAGACCATGTTCGGGTCGGCGGGGAATAAGTCGTGCGCCCAGGTTCCAATCTGAACGTGTCCATCTTTATAAAGTGCCAGTGTCGCAATGCTGTTGACGGGCGTAAGAAGCGTGACGCCATTGAAGACCATTCCATACTTTCCATTGACAGCTTTGAAGCCGCCATTGAAACCTGCCACGAGATGACTCATGTCAGCGGTTGGAATCGTTCCCAAATTCGGGATGGCATTGACCACATCGGTTGCGTGCGATGGTTCAAGGAAGCCAGGCTCCATATGCAATTGCAGCAGGGAAAGGTCAATGCGCACCACGGCGATTCCCGCATAGGATCGCTGTGGATCGAGCGTCAATAAGGCTTGTGCCATCGCAGGTTGCCCGTTCACGCTCGGACCGTAAGCCTGCCAGCCGATCTGCGGATCGGCGCTGACTACGTTCGTGCTTGGCAGCGGTGTGGCTGTCGCGATGGTCGGTTGTTGGGCGATCACCGGCGCCGCACTGCTGATTCGCCTTGATTGTGCCTTTGGTTGTGGGATGGAAATATTGGCTTGGGCAACTGCTTGTTGCGTAGTTCCTTGATGATCCAGCGTGATTCCCAATTTGCCGCCACTGGTTTTGGATTGAAACTGATTGATTTGATCTTGCATCCAGAACGATACGCCTTCGATAACGGCGACCGGTTGAGGTCCGGCCGCCGAACGGATCATATCGGCAACTTGCGCGCCGGTGGACGGCGATACAGCCGGAAGGACGGCCAGCGCGCCGATCAAAGAGGATATGGAAAATAGCGCAGTGATTATGGGTAATCCCCATCCGCGTTTTGAACGCTTCCGTTTCTGGATTTGGTATCGGTACATCAAAATATTCCTTTTTCTATTGCTGAATGAACTCCGCGCAGTACGCGAATTCAACCATCTTACCCTCCCGAGATGAAGGACAGATGAACAATAACGACTTGCTATGCAGCCAGCTTTGTTATCGCATCGTCAGATAGAAGAAATCGCGGACGTTGGGCGTGAGATATAAATGCGGATTGTTGATCATTTGATCCAGCAGGCGCTGACCTGATACCAAAAATCCCTGCGCGGCATTGGGATCCGGTTGATACGTGTAAAAGTGAGCATAGAACTGGTTGATATCCAACTGCATGGCATTGTACGCGCCAGCTTGTTGAAAAGCATCCGCTAAAGTTTGCACCGCTGTGCCGTTGCCAACCGCATAGATCAAATAGCGGCCGTCTTGAGTAATGCCGATCCCGGTGCGCCAGGTAATGTCGCTGTTGCCGGTATATCCCCACGCCATGCGGTTATTTAAAGAAAGCGCCGGATTAATTTGTCCGTTCTCGATCAGCGGCGGGCAGTTCTGGCGGAACGCGATCAACTCGTTCGACGGATTGATTTCTTTTCCCCATGCGCCAATCGCCACATGTCCATCGCCATAAATCGCAATAGTTGCCAGACCGTCTTGCGGCGGCAAAAGCGTGAAGCCATTGACCATCATTCCATAATGTCCGTGGATTC
>DATCTP010000161.1:0-5260 GCA_036567885.1 Anaerolineales bacterium
ATCCGCAGGATTTTCTCCAAAAAGTTCAGGAACTATATCACTCGTCCGAAGAAAGTTTTGATACGCTATATTTCAAAGATGGAAGAGTCTTTGAGCGCTTATCGCGTCCCATACTGGAAGAGAAGGAACTGCGGGGCAGGGTCTGGTCATTTCGCGATGTGACCAAAAGCAAGCAAGCCGAGAATGCACTGTCAGCATCCGAAGCGGAACTGCGTGCCCTGTTTGCCTCCATGCAAGATGTAGTGTTAGTCATTGACCGAGAGGGAGTTTATCGCAAGATCGCCCCAACAAATCCGAGCCTATTGGTAAAGCCGCCTGAGGAACTGCTCGGCAAAAATCTGAAGGATGTCTTCCCTGTCAAATGGGCTGAGACCTCTCGCCAGATCATACAAAAGGTTCTGGACACAAAACAAAACACGCAGATTGAGTATGAACTTGTTATCAATAGCCGAAGCATGTGGTTCCAGGCGACCATCTCTCCGCTGGATGCAGACAGCACATTATGGGTTGCCCACGATATCTCCAATCGCAAGCAGATGGAAGAGGATTTGCGAACTGCCGAAGCAAAGTACCATTCCATCTTCGAAAATGCGACCGAGGGCATTTATCAATCTTCGCCGCAGGGACGCTTCCTGAGAGTCAACCCCGTCATGGCGCACATCTTCGGATATGATTCGCCAGAAGATATGCTCAACAGCATTAACAGCATCGAGAAGCAATATTATGTCGATTCAGCTGACCGCCATGAATTTCAACGCTTGATGATCGAACAAGGGGAAGCGCACAACTTTATCAGTTTGAATTATCGAAAAAATGGCGAACAGATTTGGATCCAGGAAAGCGCGCGTGCTGTAAAAGATGTGCAAGGGAACATTCTGTATTATGAAGGTTTTGCCGCTGACATCACCGCGCGCAAGCAGGCGGAAGAAGAATTGCGCCAAGCGAAAGTTGATCTCGAGACTGCCCTTTTGGAACTCCAAAAGTCGCTGGAACGCGAAAAATTACTAGCTTCCACGGATGGCTTAACCGGCTTGTGGAACCGCCGACATTTTTTCGAAATCGCCCCACGCGAATTCGAAGCTGCTGTCCGTTATGGATATTCACTTACCTTCCTCATGTTCGACTTGGATCACTTCAAACAGATTAACGATTCTCTTGGGCATACTGTTGGCGACAAGTTGTTAGTAAAGATAGCACAGGCTGCCGCGGCGCAGGTGCGGGCATCGGATATAGTGGCGCGTTACGGCGGGGATGAATTCGTTGTTATGTTACCCCACGCCAGCGCGCAACAGGCCTTGCCCGTTGCTGAGCGCATTCGTAGAAGCGCCGCAGAAATAGGTTTGGATGCTTCCTTCGTTGGTAAAGAACCGTTTACTTTGACCTTGAGCATTGGCATTGCCGAGATGCGGCGCGAGGCAACGGATGATAATGTGGAGCGCGTTATCCAGTATGCCGACGAAGCATTGTATAAGGCGAAAGCAAGCGGGCGCAACCGCACTGTCATCTTTGGACAGGATGAAACACGAGTAACCTAATGACTTCCCAAAAAATTTCAAAGATAAACAAACTGGGACTTGCGCCAAACGAAGAGATCCTTCGCTTACTTTTCAAGAATCCCCCCACTTCCATATAGGTCTATGACCTTGGGACTTTGGCCCTTCTGGAAGTTAACGATGCGGCTGATTGAGCGTCGCCCCAATCCATAGGATAGACGCGGTACACTGATCTTTCTGACCAACGAACGGACAAAAGAGCTGGATGCTATGATTGCTTCGGGTAGGAAAGCAATTGATAAGTTGACTTCGAGCTATTCCAAAAGCGAACTGAAATGAATAAGAGCCCATTTTAAAAAGCTTGTCGCTATTTGAGAGGATGAACGCGGAAAACTTCAAGAGCAGATCAAAACGAAACAGTAGTTTTGGGAGGTGAATATAGCGATCTTTATCATCTCAACCATGAGCATGTAAGCCTATAGGAATCAATGCACCAAATACCTTATTCGATTCAATGGCCGCTGATCGATTAGTGGCAATTCAATTTTTGTTTTTCAAAATCCCAATCTCTGCCTTTGTCAATCGGTGCTATTGATATTGAGATGCATTTAGTCTATACTCAGATTCGTCCTGTTTTGTGTCCAACGGTTTATCATACCCACAAGGAAAATCTCATGTCAGAAGACCTGCTCAGTTACGAACGTACTCAACGTGATCGTACTCTTTCGGTGATTATCTGGACGGCTCTGGTTGCATCTATCATTCTGGGTTGGTTCGACCTTCAGTTCCACACTTGGGTTTCGGTCATTGCACTCTGGAGCATGGCATTGCTGTGTGTCCCGGTGCTGATTCTCAACAGGCAGGGACGCTTTTATCTATCGGCTGCTCTCTTAAGTCTGGTTGTTTTGGTTGTCATTACTGTCAATCTGTACGACGGAGATGGCGTTCACGATCCAGGAATCCTGGCTTACCCAATCTTCCTGATGATCGGCGCCCTCCTGTTCGGGAAAAAAGCCGCACCCTATTTTGCCGCAGGCAGCATTGGGTCGCTCGTGCTGATCGTTTATCTAGAAACCAACAAACTGATCCATCCCAAGATCGGACCAACCAACTTCGGGATTCTTGTGCCGATGGGGGTGTTATTGGTAGCAGCGGCGGTTATCATCTGGGTTATTGTGGATACCATTGAGAAGAACCTGATGCGGGCTAGAGCCTCGGAAGCCGCTCTACGCAGTAATTATGATCTAACTCTCGAAGCCTGGGCCAAAGTGATGGAATACCGCGACCGGGAAACGGAAGGCCATAGCCGCCGGTTGGTGGAACTGACCACCCGCCTGGCGCGCGACCTGGGTATCAATGAAGAACAGACAGCTCAACTCAGGCGTGGCGCTCTCCTGCATGACATTGGGAAACTTGCGATCCCCGATGAAATCCTTCTAAAGCCGGGACCTCTCACCAAGACAGAACGGACAATCATTCAGAAACATCCCGCCTATGCACGTGAGATGCTGGCAGGCATTCCCTTCCTTCAGTCTTCGGTTGAAGTGGCTTACTGCCATCACGAGCATTGGGACGGAACGGGCTATCCCCAAGGGTTGAAGGCGGAGCAGATTCCCTTGCTGGCTCGCATCTTTGCCGTGGTGGATACGTGGGACGCGCTTCGATCTGACCGGGTCTACCGCAAGGCATGGTCTATTGAAAAGGTCATCAAGTATTCGAAGCAAAATGCAGGCACGGTCTATGACCCGCATATCCTGGAAGTATTTCTTGGTTCAATTCAAAATTTGTCACAGGAAGCGAACTAAAGCGCCTCGAGCTAATACTTCTAATATCAGTTGAGTTTGAAGTAGGCTTCCAGTAACAAAAAACGCACAACAAGCGCGTTGGGTACCACCCCAATAAAGCGTGGTGGTGAAGGGTAAGTCTTGCAAAAAACGGGGTTCATTGGCAAACTCAAAGGACTTGCGATCCACGAGAGAAGCCAATGAACCCACAAGAGCTATTTTGCCCGAATCTGGATTGTCCGGCAAGAGGACAAGTTGGAAAAGGAAACATTCATATTCACAGCCAGAAGGATCAACGCTGCAGATGTGATGTATGCGGACAAAGCTTTACGACGACAGCCGGGACAATCTATTATCGTCTTCGGCATGCGCCGGAATTGGTGATGCGGGTGGTGGTGCTGTTAGCGTATGGATGTCCGCTTCAAGCCATCGTCAAAGCTTTTGACCTGGATGAACGCACGGTCAAAGAATGGCAACTGCGAGCAGGTCGGCATTGCCAACAGGTACATGAACATCTGGTGGAAGAGACGCAACACGATTTACAACAGGTGCAAGCGGATGAGATCAAAGTCAAGATCCAGAAAGGCGCGATCTGGATGGCGATGGCGATCTGGGTTCCAACCAGGCTTTGGATGGGAGGCGTGATCAGTCCGAAACGCGATCTAGATCTGATCCAAACCTTGGCGGATAAAGTGCACAACATGGCTTTGTGCCGTCCGTTATTGCTAGCCGTGGATGGCTTAGCCAGCTACGTGAGTGCGTTTCGGAATGCGTTTCGCAGCAAGTTTCCGCGAGAGCAAGGCGAAACGGGACGCTGCAAGATGGTCGAGTGGCCAAACATCGCGATCGTGCAAGTCGTCAAACAGCGCATCGAAGGCGTGTTGAGTGTCGATCGACGGATCGTTCAGGGCACTGAAGCAATGGTGGTACATCTCATCCATGCCACTCAAAATGATCGGGGTGGGATCAACACAGCCTTTATTGAACGGATCAACGCCACCTTTCGCCAACACATCCACTTTTGACTCGGCGCACCCGCTGCTTAGCGCAACACGCTGATTCTTTGCAGGCAGGCATGTACCTGGTCGGATGTTTCTATAACTTCTGCGATTTTCAGCACAGCCTGCGTTTGAAATTGTCCGTCGGCTCTTTCCGTCATCATTGGGTTCAAAGGACCCCTGCAATTGCCGCACGACTCACCGATCACCTTTGGACACCGGCCGAGTTATTGGCATTCAAAGTGCCTCCACCGCGTTGGCAGCCGCCAGTTCAACGCGGCAGACCTTCTGCTGCTATGCTGCAATATATCCAACAATGGGCATTCTAACCACGCTTCACTGTGGTGACACCGCGCGTTGGTCTCGACCTGTCTGATACCTTTTAAGCTTGGAATAGAAAGATAGCAAATGAAAGGTATCAACCTCGGGGCAAGCCCCGAACCCTTTCTTCCGCCGCAAGGGGCGGGGTATTGAACCCGTTAAGGAAGAATAAAAAAAACGCCCTACGAAGCTAGGAATCTGCCATTCCAGATGATGCCACACACTTTGATGGATAGAAAAAGCACTGAGATATGGATGTGTGTCCAAAACGATCATCCAGGATTTCCAAAAGATCTTGCGCATTTTGCAACGTGATTGGGTCGAGCATCCAATCGCCCAGGATCAATAAATTCGTGCGCACTACCGCTCGCAGTCATTAAGACCACGAGCCATCTCAAGACTAAACAAAAAGAGACCGGCACGAATGCAAGTCTCTATTCACAACTTTCTAAACAGGAAATCCTTACAATCCTCAATGACTTACTCTCCCAACAAAAAATTCTAGTGGAAGGGAAAATAATTAAAGAAGACTGTCAGTAGATGACAGCGTGCAAGATAAACGCTATTCACACACAGTTCATCGAATTGGTGAAACTGCAATATAGTGGTGCAGAACCTGGACTGCTATGCGGCATTGGCATCTTCAATCTAGTACACAGTGCTG
>DATCTP010000162.1:0-5962 GCA_036567885.1 Anaerolineales bacterium
CCGAAGCGGATGTTCAACAATCGCCATATGGAGAATATTTTGAGACTGCTGTTGGCGATACGCGGACAATAATATTTCATGGCGGCTGGGGAAAAATTTCCGCGGCGGCGACCGCGCAGTATGTGATTGATGAATTCAAACCAGATTTACTGATCAATCTTGGAACATGCGGCGGCGTTGAAGGACGCATTGAAC
The DNA here is from genome assembly GCA_036567885.1 of Anaerolineales bacterium. Taxonomy (GTDB): domain Bacteria; phylum Chloroflexota; class Anaerolineae; order Anaerolineales; family Villigracilaceae; genus Fen-1038. The sequence goes on from DATCTP010000162.1 coordinate 196, forward strand.
GCGAAACGATTATTCTGGTGGAAAAGACAATTATTTACGATATATTCGAGCTGATGACAGATGGTTCGGAAGAAATTGCCTTTTACACAACCGAATTGGAATTATCGTGGCTGCCGCGCGTTCTCCCTTTTCCGGTTTTGCGCGGATTATTGATTTCAGCCGATCACGATATTTTGGCGGGGGATATTCCAGAGTTGATTCAGAAATATAAAGCGGTTGCCGCTGACTGGGAGTCCGGTGCGATTGCGTGGGTCGCGAAAAAGAATGGCGTTCGGACTCTAATCTTGCGCGGCGTCACCGATCTGGTCAGCGTCAGTGGTGGGGAGGCATACGGCAACTACGAATTATTCGTTCAACGGACAAGCAAGATCATGAAAAAACTTTTTGAGCAGTTGCCGAAATGGCTGGATGTAATTCAAAAAGTGGAGCAAGGATATCGCGGGTATTAAATGCGAGATTGCCACGCGCCCTTTCGGCGCTCGCAATGACAATTGAAAGAATCATCAGGGCAACCTTCACAGTTGCCCTGATGTTATTTGCTGCGAAGGATTCAAAACGCGTCCTATGAAAAGGATTTGTCCGCTGGTGAGATCGCGGATGACAAAGATAAATGGATGGTCAACAACCAAATGCACTTTTTGTTGCACCGGTGCACTCATGCCCACCATGATGACTGCTGTTGCCGCGGCGGCTTCCGTGCCTTTTTCATCCACCGCGACAAATGCTTTATGAATCACATCGCTGATGAACAGATCGCGGTTGCCGGTCATACCGGAGAAGTCGGCTTTATTGCCATCGAAGGCGTCCGTCATGCCAAGCGATTTGAGTTGACTGCTTAATGAGAAATCTGTTGTAAAAGTGAATTTGGGAAGACCAAGCGCAATCGGCTGGGATTGCATTGCGTTGAAGATATCATTGATCTGCTGTGCGTTCAGTGTTGACTCGAAGTTTTGGAAGTTTCCTTCGTCGGGCATTAGGATGTCCATCGCGGCTGTATTTCCATTGTATGGTAGTTCAACCGCTTGATAACCATCACCCTTTATATAATTCAAGGTCAGCTCACCGTTGTTCATCATCTTGACTTGTGCCTGCGATCCATCCAACAAAGTGAACGGCGCGTCGCTGGTGCTGTTCGGATTGAACTGCGCCTCCCAATCCGCTTTGAAATAAATGGCATTGACCAGCAGTATACGCGTGTCCGAATTGACCGAACCCGGAGCAAGCAAATCGTTGATCTTATTCTTCGTCTGGTTGCTGACCCAGCTATTGATTTGCTGGCGTACCGGGTCGAAGTTCTTGACGAAATCCGCCAGTTGGATTCCGGCTCCGTAATTCTTCGCGATCAAATCGAGATAGGCTTGTTGGAAAGCGTAGGTTTGTTCCGCCCAAACCGCGTTGGCGATGTTGATCTGCATCGGCTGACCGCTGTTGCCTTGCGCTTTGCTTTCGTTCGCCAACGAAAGGTCGAGGGCGTTGAAGGCGGGATGCAATTTATCTTGCGGGAGAGTGAATTGCATGACTTGTGCTATCTGCGATTCGGTTTGATTGCGCGCCCCGGCATACGTCATGGCGAGAGCGAGGGAAATGCTATAGGGCGAAAAAACCAAATTCCCGTCCTGCGTTTGAAGCGTATGGAATAAATTAATAGCGAAGGTATTATTTCCAGCCACGAGAGTCGCAAGATCGCTTTGCGGAACATTAGGATTTGTGTCGCGCTGGATGGACGATTTCGTCACGCTGGCGGAAGGCGTAGTTCCGCACGCAGATAGAATCATCGAAACGAGAATCAGGATCGAGAAAAACCGAAAACTTTTTTGCATGGATTGCTCCTTTCAATAATTCAAGGACGGAGGACGAAATGATTTTGTTCCCTGATTGTATGGTTTGTCGTCTAAAGTAAGAGAACGACTTTTCCTGTTATCATATAGTGCATATTTCATTATAAGAGAGGAATTCGATTCATGAGTGGAGAAACACCCCCCATTGCAAAACGCGGCTTGGAACAAAAATGGAAAGTGCTGATTTCCGTGATGTTCGGCATCTTCATGGTCATCCTGGATTCAACCATTGTCAATATCGCCTTTCCAACGCTGCGCCGCGTGTTTGGCGCCAGCCTCGCCGACGCGCAATGGGTGATCAGTATTTATGTGCTGGCTTTGGGCATTACGACTCCGGTTTCAGGGTATCTGGCAGACCGGTTCGGGATCAAGCGTGTTTATCTTTTGGGACTCGGGATTTTTGCATTGGGTTCGTTTTTGTGCGGACTCGCTCCATCGCTTGGACTTTTGATTGCGGCACGCGCTTTGCAGGGATTTGGCGGCGGTATCGCGCAACCGCTCGGTCCTGCGCAGCTTTACCGCGCCTTCCCGCCGAAAGAGCAGGGCACCGCCCTCGGACTTTTTGGAATCGCTCTCGTGGTCGCTCCGGCGCTCGGTCCGATTTTGGGCGGCTGGCTGGTGGACGTCAATTTGTGGCGGGCCATCTTCTTCGTCAATGTGCCGATCGGAGTCATCGGCGTGATCCTCGGTTCGCAGTTTTTGCTCGATTATCGGATTGACGGCAAGCCGTTGTTTGATCCGCTCGGATTGATTTCCGCGATCATCGCTTTCGGCGCGATCTTATATTCCGCTTCCATCGCAGAGAATTTCGGCTGGGGAGGACCATTCACACTGATCGCGCTTGGATTTGGCTTTGTTTTCCTGATCGTTCATACCTTGATCGAATTGCGCGTGGCGAAAGAGCCGATGATGAATCTGCGGCTCTTCACGAACCCGACATTTTTGAATGCCTCCATCGTTGGTTACATCGCCACTGTGGCCTTGTTCGGCGCCGAATTCATGATGCCGATTTATCTACAATCTTTCCGCGGACGCACCGCGTTGGATGCCGGAATTATTTTGTTGGCAGTCGCGGCGACCTCGGCAATTGCCACACCGGCCGCGGGGCGCTTGTACGATAAGATCGGTCCGCGCACGATCATGGTGGTTGGGTTTCTGATCCTATGTATCAACACCTGGCAGTTATCGTTGATTCGCGGCACCACGCCGATTTCTTATATCGTGATTCTTTTGGCGCTGCGCGGTTTGGCGATCGGCTTGACTCTGCAAACTTCCTATGTGACGGCGTTGAGCAGTATTCCGCTGGATGTTCTGCCGCGCGGTTCATCGTTGTTGAACAGCACCCGCTTTGTGGTCCAGGCGGTTTCGGTGGCGGCGTTGGCGACGATCCTGGTCGGTTTCCTTTCGCCCGATATCCTAGCCATGCAAAACAAGATGCAGGATCAGTTGGTCAATTTCACTCAACCTTACGGCGTGTGCGAAACGCCCGGCGTTGCGCCGCAGAATAATTTCCCGCCCGGCACGCTGGCTTCGTTGGCGTCCCTGCCGCAAACCGCCATCGACGCGGCGAAGGCGAAGATTTTATCCACGCTTCAACTGGCATGCGACCAAACCATGCAGGGCTTCGACGCGGCGTATAAGCTGACGTTCTACGCCTCCATCGCGGCGCTGATTATGGCCGCGTTCCTTCCAGGCTGGCCCGGCAAGTGGGGCGGACGCGGCTCGACTCAGAACATGCCGATGATGGAATAAAATTCGAAATATATTGCCGTATAAGTGCGTCGCACCTTACCCGTAGACAAATTCCGTTAAACGGATAGAATCAGCACGAAGGGAAGAATCCCATTTAGAAAGGTGCGATGCACCCTCATGCCTGACCGCAAACTCCGCGTATTTCTCTGCCATGCTTCGCAAGATAAGCCCATCGTCCGCGAGTTATACCAACGACTCCTCGCTGAAGGTTGGATTGATCCTTGGCTGGACGAAGAAAAACTTCTCCCCGGTCAAAATTGGGATATGGAAATTGAGAAGGCAGTAGAAGCTACAGAAGCTGTGATTGTATGTCTCTCCAATAGTTCAGTTACAAAAGAAGGATATATCCAAAAGGAATTGAGGTTTGTATTAGATATTGCTGATGAAAAGCCAGAGGAAACAATATTTATTATCCCATTGCGATTAGATGATTGTCCGATTCCTCGTCGAATACGTATGCGACAATATGTAGATTATTTTCCCTTTCAGGATTTGGATGCTAGTTTTCAAAAAATCAAAGCTTCTTTACGTAAACGCTATCTTGTTGTAAAAAGAATAAGTAAAGGCGATAAATTTCTTGCCGATGGGACAAAATTGGAATGGATTGATAAAAAAGAAATACGTGTTGGAAAAGGAAAAATATCAGAAGTTAATTACATATTACGTGGGAAGAAGAAAAAGCGATAATTTGGAAAAGTATGCCTTTGTTGATTGACTTTATTGCCCTGTTTATGTAAAATGTAAATAGTGTTATAAGTAAGCTGATTTCTCTTCATTTGATATAGACAATTGGAGGAGAGTTTAGAAAATGAGCGGTGAACCAAAATATAACTTGTCACGGGTGAATAGGTTTTTCACCGTAGTAAAGAACAGGCTGGGTACTTCTAACACTGAAGAGATTCAGCGGGCCTCAGATTCATTATTAAATTCGATATCTGATCATATAGAAGCTGGTGAGCAAATAGCTTTCCTTAGAAGAAACAAGGATGGAACTCAAGGTTTAACTACTTTAGATATTGAAATAGATGATGAGGACTAGATATGAGTGAACAATTGCTCTTACTAGTTAGACAAGTAGATAAAAGGGAAGTTGCAAAGGTGGGGAAGTATACAATTGTTGAGAAAGATTATGTAATGGAAGCGATTGATCCAAAAGTTCTAGATGTGACGGAATTACTTCCTTCGACAGAATATTTATTGCTTCCAAGCAATGAATTCATCACGATAGTTGATGCAGTGAAACAAAGTAATCTGAGTCGAAAGCAGCTGGTAGAACTTTGTGAAAAAGGAGTAATTTTTGGTAAGAAAATAGGAAAGATTTGGATGGTTAATATTGCTTCCATGAAAGAGTATTTGCAGACGCTTCAATGATAGTTAATCAATATTTTCTGCTGGCTTAGTAAACAAAGAGGAACAACATATGTTGCTCCTCTTTGTTGTTTAACTCAAACTTTCACTTCCCCAACCTTCCTCTTTCATCTTCAATCACACTTTCTTCCAATTTCTTGCCGCTGTGCGGCGCTTCGTAAACAGCGGGCTTTGTAATTCTATAACTGCAAAATAGAATCTTGGCTTCCAAATGGATTTAAGATAACTCCATCGGCGCTTGAGTCGTTTTCCCAGCGCTCATCATCCAATCGGTAGCGGAACTGATATTTCCGATTCGCATCTAACTTCACGCTAATGGAAAAACTTCCGTTTTTGAAATGCTTCATTTCCTCGGGAGTCCAATCGTTGAAATCTCCGCACAAGTATGCTTTGCTAGCATTCGTCCCTGCGGGAAGTTCAAATTTTACAGTGCATTTCTTCCCATCTTTCAAATATTTTTTGGTGATCATAGAATATTCCTTTGCTTTCTTGTTGCTTTTTTGATTCGAATTGTAAATCGATTCGATTGCGGCCAGATTAAGGACTCTTTAGCGATTGTTTAATGCTGTGATGAATTGCTTCGCTATTTTCCTAACTTCGCTCTTTCTTCCTCAACAATAGAATCATCCAACTTCTTGCCGCTGCGCGGCACTTCGTAAACAGCGGACCCGGCTGATTCAGCCTTACATCCGGCTTTAATTCGCTGGGTCCCTAATTATTTCTGCTCGTTCCATTTCCCGCGCGGGCCGTCAAGCAGGAGACGAACATTATTCAAGATATTCCTTCCCAAGATTCCAATCGGGCGGTCA
>DATCTP010000163.1:0-2645 GCA_036567885.1 Anaerolineales bacterium
CATGTACTCCAAATTCGATAGCAATCAATTCGAGATATTCTGTATAATTCGTTTGTACTTTCAGGAGTGAAATATGTCCAATGCAGGTGAGGATCACTTTCATATGCTATTTCAATATGCGCCGATTTCGTTGTGGGAGGAAGATTACAGCGGCATCAAGCGTTTCTTTGATGATTTGCGGGCTCGCGGTGTGATTGATTTTATTCATTACATCGACCAACATCCAACAGATGTGGATGTCTGCATGCAAGCTATCAAAATAATCGACATCAATCTGCAAACGCTCGAGATGTTCGGCGCCAAATTGAAGGAGGAACTGTTAAACAACCTTCACCGCATCTTCCGCGACGAGATGCGGACTCACTTTCGAAATGAATTGATCGCGCTTTGGAATGGGAACGTGCAGTGGTCAGGGGAAGGCATAAATTACACGCTGGCGGATGAACCGCTGGATATCCTTTTGCATTGGCGAATCCTGCCCGGATCCGAAAACTCATGGGAACACGTTTTGGTCACGATAGAAAATGTCACGGCAAGAAAACAAGCCGAGCGCGCGTTGACAATGAATCAGGTGCGATTCCGAGATATGTTCGAAGCCTCGCCCATTTCCTTGTGGGAAGAAGATTACAGCGACCTTAAGAACTATTTTGATTCGTTGAAGAAACAAGGAATTAGTGATTTCCAGGAATATATCCGAGAACATCCAGAAATCGTTTTGCACTGCGCCAACCTTATCAAAGTAATCAACGTGAATCAGAAGACTCTACAACTGTTTGGAGCAAGCACCAAGGAACAGTTAATTTCCAATACGGATAAAATTTTCCGCGACAGTATGAGCGAGCACTTTGCCCAGGAACTGATCGACCTGTGGAACAACAAGCTGGCTTATGAACGAGAAGGAGTCAACTATTCATTAAATGGCGAGCCGATTCAAATTCATCTTGATTTTCGGATCATGCCGGGTCACGAACAGGATTTTGGCTGGGTCGTGGTTGCCATTCAGGATATTACCGCGCGGAAGAAGGCGGAGGATTATCTGCGTTATCTCGGCACCCACGATGTGATGACTGGATTATATAATCGCGCCTACTTCGACGAAACACTGGGGAGAATGGATATCAATCGCCGCGAACCCATCAGTATCATGATCATAGACTTGAATGGTTTAAAGGCTGCGAACGATAATCTGGGTCATCAAGCCGGGGATAATTTAATTCGCCGCGCCGCGGAAGTAATCAAAGCCAGCTTGGATGAATCCCATCTTCCAGCGCGGATTGGAGGCGATGAATTCGTCATCATCATGCCAGATGCAGATGAGCGCGGCGCGGTTGAAATGACGGAACGTATTCGATCTCTTGTCGCAGTTAACAATAAATTCTATCGATCCCCAGAATTAAGCCTTTCGATTGGCGCCGCCACCAGCAGACCCGGAATATCTCTCGAAAAAACAGTGAGCCTGGCAGATAATTCCATGTACAATAACAAAGCGCAATATTATCGCCGCCGTCAAGACGATAGATAAAAACAGCAATTTACAATTATGAAATCGGGGTGAGTTTTAGCTTGCTGTCCCTTGACAAATCCTAAGATACAAGTAAAATACTTCCGTTTTGGAAATATATCAATATGAAAGTAAATTCGCAAGCGCACACTGAATTGGTCGCGGGTCAATTTATTGACATCCTGCAAGGCTTTATCCATTTACGGCCTAATTTGGTCATGCCCGAACATATTGTCCGTTTTAAACAGCAAATGGAAAAACTGAGAGGATCGGGCAATTCTGAAGATCATACCTTTTTGATAAGGGTGTTCATTATTTTGGCGCATTCCGAATCTCCCTTGACCATGGGTGAATTAAGCGCAGAGCTCAAGGTTCCTTTGAGCTCTGCCACCCGCATCGTAGACTGGCTGGTGCGCGGTAAGTTTTTGGAACGCACTTATGACCCAAAAGATCGCCGCGTCGTGCTTGTGAAGATGACCAAAATTGGCGAGCAGTTTTTCCAAACAGCCATGGAATTTAACAAAAAACGTATAGCGCACTTAATGGAAAAATTTACGCCGGAAGAACAGGACCAATTATTGCGTCTTATGAGTAAGTTATTAAACAAGTTACAAGAAGAAAGCTAGAGTCATCTTTACGTTCTTCCATCTGTATTCACACCCAATTCATGATTATATCTTATATTTCCATCCACGATTAAAGGAGCGCATCAATGAGACGATTCAGAGCGTTGATCAAAAAAGAAATCACCCACATGCTGCGGGATCCGCGCACATTGATCTTTATTTTTATCATGCCCATCCTGCAGTTGGTTTTGTTAGGTTATGCCAACACCACAGATATAAAAAATGTCCCTACAGTGATCTTCAATCAGGACAACAGCCCAGCCAGCCGGGATTTGCTCAACGCATTCCAGGCAACCGGCTATTTCTCATATGATTACACGGTTTTTAGCCAAACTGCGGTCGATAATTTGATCGGCGGCGGAAACGCCAAAGTGGGAATTGTGATACCGCCAGACTATGGCACGAATCTGGCCTCCGGACAGGACGCGCAGGCGTTGGTTTTAATTGACGGTTCTGATCCAACCGTTGCCAGCGCGGCCCTTTCTGCGGCAGAGCTGGCAGGCCAAGCCCACGGAGTA
>DATCTP010000164.1:0-2351 GCA_036567885.1 Anaerolineales bacterium
TCCCCCATTTTCTTTCAAAGAAAGAAAATGGGGGAGGTTGGGTAGGGGCAAAGGAGTTTTCATGCAACCCATCTCGGATAGTGTTTATATCGAAGATCATTATCTCGGCGCGACGCTGGGCGTGATCCAACAGCCGCGCGGCTTGATCCAAATTGATGCGCCGCCCGCGCCCGAAGACGGACGCGCCTGGCGCGCGGCGTTGATGGGACTCGGTTCCGGACCGGAACGCGTGCTCATTAACCTCGATGCGCATCCCGACCGGACGCTGGGCGCGCGCACCATGGACTGCACCGTGATCGCCCACGAAAAAACCGCGGCGGTCTTTCGCATCCGACCGACCACATTCAAAGCGCAGGGAAACGAAACCGGCTCCGATTGGGAAACGATTCCCGGACTCGGCACTGTGCGCTGGTGGCCGCCGGAGATTTCATTTACCAATCAAATGATTTTGCATTGGGGCGAAAAGCCGATTGTTCTGGAGCAGCATCCGGGACCCTCATCGGGCGCGATTTGGGTGACCGTGCCGGACGATAAAGTGGTGTTCGTCGGCGATGCCGTCCTTAAGAATCAACCTCCGTTCATCGCGCACGCCGACCTCCCGTTGTGGATGGAATCGTTGGAACTCCTGATGAGTCCGGAATACCGCGGCTATACCTTCGTCAGCGGGCGCGGCGGCACCGCATCTTCATCTGCCATCAAAGCCCAACTGGAATTGATGGAAGAGATTCACACCAAACTCGAAAAGATGGCATCCAAGGGACAATCGCCGGAAGCCACAGAGAAACTGGTGGAAACCCTCGCCGATAAATTTAAATCATCGGCGGCGCGGCACAAACAATATGCTCAACGCTTGCGCTATGGATTGCGCCACTATTACGCGCGTCACTATCACATGGGCAACTCTGCCGAGGAATGATTTCCACAGATTTCGCAGATTACACAGATTGAAAAAATCTGCAAAATCTGTGTAATCTGTGGATGAGTTTTTAACAGGTGAAATCCAATGACTGAACGATTCCTTCCTTTATTCGAAATCACACGTGGACGCATCGTCGAATCGATTCATTACGGCGCAATCGCAATTGTCGACTCGAATCAAAAACTTTTGTATTCCTATGGCGACCCGCAAGTGGTCGCTTTTTTGCGCTCGTCCGCTAAACCGTTTCAGGCGCTGCCATTCGTTGAACGCGGCGGCGTGGAACATTTTGGTTTTACGCCGCGTGAACTGGCGTTATCGTGCGCATCGCATGAGACCGCGCAAATTCATCTCGATGCCGTCAAAGCCTTACAGGAAAAAATTGGAATCAAAGAAAGCGACTTGCAATGCGGCGCGCATCTGCCTGGCGACCCGGAAATGTTGAAGCATGTCATCATCCACAACATCACGCCGACCGCCAACTTCAACAACTGTTCGGGCAAACACACCGCCATGCTGGCTCACGCCAAAATGCGCGGACTGTCGCTCGAAACGTATCTCGAACGCGATCATCCGATCCAGCAGGATATTTTGACAACCTTTGCAGAGATGTGCGGAATCGAACGCGGCAAAGTGGAACTCGGCACCGACGGTTGTTCCGCGCCCAATTTTGCGGTTCCGCTTCTGAACGCCGCCCTCGGCTTTGCCCGTTTATGTGATCCTGTTTCTCTTCCCAATTCGCGCGCGGACGCCTGCCGCAAGATCACATCCGCAATGACATCGTATTCCGAGATGGTCAGCGGATTCGGCGAATTCGATTGCGAGTTGATGAAAGTTGGAAAAGGAAAGATCCTTACCAAGCGCGGTGCCGAAGGATTCCAGGCCGTCGGACTTTTGCCCGGCGCGTTGAGCGCGGATTCGCGCGGCATCGGCATTGCCTTCAAAGTTTCAGACGGCGATGCGGGACGCTTCGGTGAAGATTTTGCAAGTCATAATCGTGTGCGCCCGGCAGTGACATTGGAAATCCTGCGTCAACTCGGCGCATTGAACGATTCACAAATGAAGGCGCTTGCTAAATTCGGTCCGACTTTGCCCATCAAGAATCATCGTGAGATTGTGGTCGGTGAATCGAGACCAGCGTTCAAGTTGATAAAAGTGAAATAAAGTGGGCACAGATAATCCTTCACAGAAAGAAAGATTCATAAGGTCTGTTGAAACAATTAAGAAAATATCGATCTTTCTATTATTATGTCTCGTTAGCTTAACTACCCTTATAAGCTGCGCATCCAAACCGAATCGCTTTGGGATAATCTTCATTACGAATGAGACGGTCGGCCCAACTGACATCTATCGAATACCAGACAATACTCAGAACAAGATCGAACAATTGACTTTTACCCCAGGTACCGGAGAATATAATCTCTTTGTGTCAAAA
>DATCTP010000165.1:0-7193 GCA_036567885.1 Anaerolineales bacterium
CGGGCCTGAGTTCAATCCATTGAAGGCAATAAACCTTTGCAGCAAGGATATTTACACCAACAACGAGAAGTCAATGCCCCAATTCAGATCCAAGCACTGCCCAGATCGCTATAGAATTTAGTTCTCCGACAAACTGCTAGCTGTCGTAGAGCTGGCTGTGGGTGGATTGGAGACGTTCGGCACCGGCGAGCCTGATTCAGCGATCCAGGGCGCCTCGATAGGTTGCGTACCGGCTTGTTGCGTCTGGCCAAGGTCAGGGAGGCTCCAGGCTGTCAGGATGGTTTTGAGCAGGCTGTAATGCGAATAGGCGGTCGAATCTACGAAGGCTGGCTTGGCAAGAGGAGAAATGAGGATTGTCGCTACTTGTCCACCGGCTTTGCTGCCCAAGCCGCAACAGGATGCTGTGCTTTGCTCGCTGCCCTCATCGAAGGTGATGATGATCAAACTATTCTTTCCCAACGCGGGGGAGGCTTGAAGCTTGGAAACCATCTGATACACCCAATTATCCGCTGTGGCTGGCGGACAACTGTGGCCCGAATTACAGATGTTGGGCATGATAAATGAAAAGTTGGGCAGCTGGTTGGCGGCAAGGTCGCTATCCAACTGGGTGAGAGGAACAATGCTTTTCTGGCACCGGGCAGCATTGAGGCGGATCGAATCAAAATAGATCAATGGATCATGCTTCTGATAATAAGGAGGCGCATTACCGACAAAACAGGGGGCAGGCATATTCTCTTCATAAGCCTTCCAGGTGCGTCCGCTGGCTTCAATGCGATCTGCCAAGTTGGGTTGATTCACAAAACAATTCGAGCAATCGCTGGTGATATTCTGTGTGCTGCCGCTCATCAAGGCTATATAGTTGGGCAAGCTGGGATGACGGACCGCAAAGTAGTTGGAGAGAAGCACATCCTGTTGAGCCAAGGCTTCAAGGTGCGGCATCGTGCCACTGCCGATCACAGCCTGGTAATCCTGATTTTCAAACATCATCAGGATAATATGGTCGAAATTAGGGACAACGTTCCCAGACGGCGCCGGGGAAGGCGTTGAGGTGGTCACGGTTGTGGTAGCGACGGCCGGCTGAGCCGTGTTTATGTTATTGCTAACCGGTGCGCAGCTAGAAAGAACCAGGCATGTCAATGTGATGTATATGATTAATTTCATTGCGAATATTTTACCTTTGGGAAGAAAATCAGGAACAACGCATTTTGTATTCACAGGGTGAAGCGGAGGCGGACGCCGAGAAGTTCTGCGATCCGCTGGTGTAGGACCGATCACTGGCTACTTTGTGGGTCAGCGGATTAAACGAAATTAATACAGTTTTCATAAGTCAATCCTTTTCTTTCGATTGATGACTGCTGCGCCAGATGACAACGATTAGTGCAATCAATGCCAAAATTCCCAGCAACCCTAAAGCTGCCAGTCGTCCCAAACTAAGATAATCGAGCGTGCCGCCGGGTAAACTGGAATCAAAATCACTAATTGTCAAAGATGGGGAATAGCGAATGGAAGATAATATCTTCAAGTAGTGATTGCCATAATTCTGACTCGGCTCAATGTAAGAGTTGTCACTGAAATCATTCCAACTGATGAGTCCGATTGCATCTGGATTTGATTGCATTGCAGCATTCATCTCGGTCTGTAAAGTTTGACCATTTTTTCTGTCCACCACGGTTGTTACACCAGCTGACCGTGCGTTAAAGCCGGGCGATGCAGGCGCAATCCAAATGCCGCCGTTTTGATGGATGGTATTTCCCATTGTTATCAGTTGCGTTGGATACCCCGGATAAATCTCAGGATTGACTGAGTAAGCATTACCGTCTACTAGATTCGCCAAACGAACATACCCGTCAATATTATTTTCCGAGGCCAAAACAAGCAGCTGATTTCGCCTCTCCTGAGTGATGCCTTGTATGTCATCTCGCGAAAATTTCCAAGTGCCAAACCAGATTACCATTGGCTTATCAAATATTCTAAAAGCCGCATTGACTGCATAACGATTCACGAAGTAGTCAAGGTCAACACCTACTTGGGCAGCCGGTTCAGGATTGAGGGAACCGTCCAGACTCTCATAAATGATGGCAAGCTTGAAGTTTTCCTGATCCGCAATTTGGACAAGCTGATCGAGACGGCGATTGAGGCTGGGAGTACTTTTCCAACTAACAATGAAGCCATTAATGCCAGCGGCTTTCGCCCATTCGACATGCTGTCGCATTACTTCCGCATTGTCACTGGCATAGCGTCCCAATAATGGATAGTCGGTCTCTGCGCGATTCCACGAAGTCGTATCGAACCCAATATAGTAATAGGAAAGAACAGGTATAGGAGTAACCGATGTGGTAGCTTTAAGCGGTTTTGGCATACACGCGTTCAAGAGCAGAGCAGCAATGATGAGCCACAAGCTGAGCGTAGAGGATCGAGGCAAAGGCAAGGCGAGCTTGCTTGTCAAAGTCTTCCTCTATAGAGAGATTTAAATGAACCTTCGTTCCAAGTTGCTTTAGCGGCTTGGAGCGATGAGGATTGGAATGCCTTGCAAATCCACTTTGATTCGTCGAGGCGTAGTGTCGAACTCATCTTCATTGATCAAATTTATTTGAGAGAAGCCGTATGTGCCACAAAACTTACCGAAGCCCATTCAAAACCTGAGCGAGGCTTTTTTGAAAACCATAGCATCTGAAAAAACAAAGATTCTGTTTTGGCTCAGCTGTTAACGTTGTCGCCATTCTTGGAAAGAGTGACTCCGTTCCCGAAGCCAGGGAAGCTGACGGAAGGGATTGATAGCGGCCAATTTCCAAAAAAGGCGAGGGCGGCCAACAAAGACGAATCCAAAAGCCAATCCCAATCCCAAAACAAGTAGTGCGATCATATCAAGATAACTTACAACCAACAAATCAACGTTTTGATCACGCGAGAGTGCAATAGGCGTCGAGGGCGCCATCCCTTGCGCACCGACCACCGTCGCAGTGTAGATGCCTCGCGGCAAAACCTGAACTATATGCTCTGAATCAAGTCCAAAAGACAGGGCTTGTATCTGACCGTTTGGATATTGCAACTTGATCCCGGAACCGATCGGAAAAAGAAAAAGCGCATCGCGGGCGGAAAAGCGAGCTGAGTAAAGCATTACCTGAATCGGCCACATATCATTCTGGTGCACAAAGAAACGCTGCTGCGCTTGGCTGACCACGTTCGAACCTTTCATGACCACACTCACAACAGAATACAGGATCTTCGTTTCCTGGAGGCCATTGTTCAGCCTGACGACGCGGCTGGCTTCCAGCCAATGAGGCTGGTTATCATTGAAAGTTGAAGTCACTCCGTCGCTGCTCTTTAAGGTAAAAGAAGTAATTCTGGATGGGTCAATGGGTTGATTACCCAGATCTACGAAACTATGTGATACTGGATAACTGACTTCGAAACCTGCTTGGAGAGTTTGTGCCGTAGGTATATTCACATCACGGTAGGAAACAAAGACCTCGTCTCCCCAGCGGCTAAAGTTCGACCGGATGTTATTCTTTGATTCGGCAGGATTTCCTGGAACCACTTCAAGAGGATAGGTACCCGCAACCGGAATCGCAATACGGGCAATACCGTCATTGCCCGAGACGAAGACTTGATTTCCGAGGGAAAACTGGATGCCGGGCAGCGGAGGAACAGTCTGAACCTCCAGCATCGCCGGTTGGACCTCAAGTGACGCGCTAACGCTGGATGGCAATAGCTCGCCTTTTCGAGAGCCATCGTAAGTTGCCGCTAATGTGTAAGTCCCTGCTTCTTCACGCTTGAATCTAATGGAAGTAGTGCCAAAATCATTGGTCTTTCCGGTGCCTGCGAGAACACCGTTAACCAGAAGATGAACGATTTTGCCTGCAATGGGATAACCGTCATATGCATTGAGCTGAATGACGACTAGTGCCGTTTCATCTAACTTTACTGATTTTGGCAATTGAACACTGAGCAGTGTTCCATTCCTTTCAGTATGTTTGGAATGTTTTGCTTGTACAGTATGAGCTGGCAGGAAAAGCCCAATACTCACAAGCGCTAACACCAGGAAGATTCGTAAAGTTCGAATGTTCTTCATGACACAGTCTCCTAACTTTGTGAGGATGAGTCAGAAACCGTTTTCGACGCGGCCCGGACATCCTGGACTATGGCTCGACCAAAAACTAATGCTGCGATCAAAAGTGCGGCTCCATAGAACCCGTAGATGACCACTCGGCGCGGTTCGGTAGCCAGCTGGCTGGTTTGGCGCGCAAGGGGAATATAAAACGGCGCGCGAGGCGGGCTCGAAAAGTCGAACGCAGAAACCAAGCTGTTGGCGTTTGCATCGCGCTGGGTCAGGGGTGCGACGCTCCAGTTATCCTCGATAAATTTCAGAATCGAGGTAAAGTCAAGTTGAGTATGATCCACGTAACCGCGCCGGGCATATGCGCTGATCAAGAGCACCGGGACCCGGAAACCATAGCCATTCTGGTCAACTTGCGGAGGCTTCACGTGATCGTACCAACCGCCCCAATCGTCGTAGGCGAGTACGAACGCCGAGCTACTCCACGCATCGCTCCGTAACAAAGCCTGAACCAGCGCCTTTACAAACTTTTCCCCGGATCGAATACTCCCGGGCGGGTGTTCGCTGGCGCCCGAAGGCGCAATATAAGCCACGGCTGGCAGTGTGCCGTTTTGAAGGTCCGTGTAATACTGATTGAGATCCACAATATGGCTGGCGTAGGTTGGGTTATCAATAAAGCGGTCAAAGTTCAGGAGCGGAACCCAAATCACTTGCGACTCCCGATTGCCAGTAACATTACCTACCGTCCGGTAATTGATTTTGGGATCATAGTTTTCAACGTAGAATTTCCAGGATACTCCACTTGCCTGGAGCTCGTCGAATATCGTTTGCACATCATTGCCATAACCTTTAGTCGCGATGCGATTACTGCCCGATTGCGCTGTCACCCAGAACATGTGATTCTCAGGACTGCCGCTGTGATCTGAACTAAAAAAGCGATCAAATAGAACGTATTCATCAGCAAGATTCCAATAGTAGGGTATATCGCTTCCATCGTAATAGCCCATGGCGATCTTGCCGTCTATATTCCTTTGGTTCTGGGCATAGACAAAACCGTTCATCTTTCCTGAGGCGAACTGAAGCTGGAAGGTCGCCAGGCTGTGATCCAGATCAGTGATCGGCAGATCGCCGATATGAAAGGGTTTCACACAGTTGGTATTCGATGGGTTCGTTGGGTCCACCGGCATGCAAGTCCCGGCGGGAAGCCCATCCACACCCGGATACGTTCCGAAGTAGTTGTCGAATGTATGGTTTTCCTGCATCAGCACGATGAGATGTTGTATCGGGGTTTTGGTTCCGTTTGGCTGAACCGGCGCGGAAGCCTGAGCGCCCGTGGTGAACATCAAAAGGCTGGCGAACAACGTAGAAAGAATATACCCATATTTCCTGAGGCGGATCATGGGCGCACCTCATAGATAATAATCACTGGTTTGGAGATCGTGGTGCCATCGGGTAATTTGACGATCACCGACTCCGTATGGATGACTCTGCCATGGTAGCGTTTGGTATATTTAAGAACACCATCTGAGAAGAAAGATGAACGATCTGCCGAATACGAATCCCAGACAATATATTGCACATCGCCATCCCGGATCTGCAAATCAGGGTTGATGATCGGCTGATAGGACGGATTCCGGCGAAGCGGGTTGGGGCTGATCGATAAGCCATAGACTTTTCGGTATCCGTAAAATTCGAGGATATTCGCCATTGAGGGTCCGATTGCCAAAAGAGTTGCCCCTGTCGGGATATTTTGTCGAATCCATATTCCAGCCTCGCGACCGCCCGGGACGCCGCCCGTACCCGCAATAAAAGTGCCCGTGGTCGCAGGTTGAATCGCTTGCATGCTTCCGATCATGAGCGGAACAACGACAATCGCCGCCGCTACAGTCTGGAACCAGGGAAGACTCAGTTTCCACGCTGGCTTCCATCGAGCCAGCGTCCGGCCCGCAAGCACCGCAAACGCTGGAGCGATCGGAAGCAGATATTGAAATCCCTTCGTAGGCCACAATTGGAAGAACACCACCGGGACGATAATCCACCAGATCAGGAGTCGTTCCCGCCAACTTCTTTCCTTCCAGAGCAGCACAATTCCAATTAAGGCAACGAGGATCACAAGGATGCCAATAGAGGGTAGCGCCGTGGAAAAGTAAAAATCCCAGGTGTGATTCGAGCGGCGGAAAAGTTGCCAGACGAGATAATTCCGTCCCGTACTCGTGCCTCCGGCCAATAGCAGGGAGAGAGGGAATGGAGCGACCATCAAAATCATGAGAACAGTCGAAAGTACCAGATCCACGAAGCGGATACGAATCTCGCGCGAGAGCGCCAGGAAGACATAAACCGCCCCCAAAAGGATTATCCCCGTCTCTTTGGCAAGGAAAGTCAGGCCCATCCCAACGCCAACCGCATGCAGCCAAGAAGATCGTCCCGTGATGGCAAACCGCGCCATGAGATATAAAGTCAATGTCGAAAAGAATACCATTGGGCCATCCAGCAATACCTGTCTGCTAACCACGACATGGTACGGCATAATAGCCAAGATCAAGGCGGAGATTAGGCCGGTATTTTTCCCATAGAGCAAGCTTCCCAACTGGTAACAAAAATAGACAGTACCCACTCCAAAAGCAGCCGCGAGCAACCGCCCTGCCAGATCACTTACGCCAAAGTGAAATACCAGCGCCAGCACAAAATGGAACAACAAAGGGTGCGCCCGAAAAACAGGAAATATATCTGTCAGGATTGGAGCCTGTGCAATGGCCGCAGCCTGCCCAGCGTAGACCGCCTCATCGGTATTATAGCCAACTTGATTCAACGCCCAAACACGCAATCCAATTGCGATCCCCATAATGAGCATAAGAGCCAAGGCGCGAGCAACCGCCGTTCGATCCCAGCTTCGCTTCGTTGATTTGTTTTTGGTTGTTAACGAGGTTTGAAGGTTTTTTTTGCCGCGTATAAATGGAAGATCGCTAAAGTTCATATCGAATCTTGTTCTACATCAATAGCAAATTGATTCACAGCCACTGGTGATCGATTAGCGATAATGGGTAAATAAAGCGGTATTTGGATCGTATTTACGAGCAATAGGACTCTCGTAAAGAAATTCAACGCCCATTTCGTTGAAGATAACCTGAGCATGTGG
>DATCTP010000166.1:0-2994 GCA_036567885.1 Anaerolineales bacterium
AACTTTGATGAATGGCTTTGGTAAATCGGTCGCCGACTTCCATTCCGAGGGCAATGATGCCGAAAAGCCATGCCAGCGCGATCAAGATGGCCCACACCACAACCGCAAGGACAGCGACCGGGATCAGGATCAAAGTCAGAACCAAAATCACAACGACAATGACCAAAGCGATCGGTGAAACGAATGAGGTTAGCAGACCAATGCCGCCCGCGATGATCGGCTCAGCGACAATGGCTTGCGCTACGCGGTCGAGTTGCGGATGCAGAAAGATGACGAGCAACATTGCCAAGGCCGCGAATAGGATCGCCATTCCAAATACACCAAAGGCTTGCAAAATTGGACTGAAAGCCGTATTAACATAGGGCTGGGGAGCAGGCACGTTCGGTGTGGTCGGTGTTTGGATATTAGGTGATGCATTGTTCACGATCTGACCGCCAACCTGTGCGCCCGCGGCGCGTTGCAGAGAACCTCCGACTGTGGTCACGTTTCCTGCCACGGATGATTTGTCGCCCATGGTCATCAAACCGCCGATGACCACTGCATCGCCTGTAGCTGATCCATTCATTGTCAGGCTTCCGCCGATGATCACCACGTTGCCTTTGACGGTGGCGTTTTCTTCGATGGTGGCTTCACCGCCGAAGACAACCAGATCGCCTTCCAGCGTTTGGCCGCTTTGCAGTGTAAAACTTTGCCCGAAGACCACGCGGCCATCGAGGTTGCCGGTGAACGCATAAACCGGTGCGATCGGCAGAAGCAGCAAAATCAATATCGGTATTGCATACAAAATTTTTTTCATTGTTATACTCCTTGCGGTGTTCGGGTAATTCGCCAGATGGATAAAACCTCCAGCATTCCGAGTCCGCTTACCAAAAAGAAAATCATGAACCATCCAAAAGGTGAAACGAAATCCTGCAGAAGATGTAGGGAAACACGGCTCACTTCACTTAACGCTTGTATCGAAGCCATAATAAAAAGAAGATCTCCAATCACATTTGTGATCCAATCAGCAGGTGAACGCATCACTTCCTGTATGAATGGACTGGCAAACCAGTAAAGAAGCGAAACTCCCGCTAGAACAAAGATCAGCGTGCCGATGATTTGCCGAATGCGCGCCGCTTTTCGATGTTCGATCAGACGCGTCTCGAAGCGGGAAACAAAATCTTCTGCAGGGGAGACCATCCGGGTGGAATGCAGCGCCAGATTCGATTCGGCAATGGCCTCGCAGGAAGTGCATATTCGTAAATGAGCCTGCAGTTCGCGCTCTTGTTCCGTAGTAAGGTGTTGATCTTCCAAGAGCCAATCTTCAAAAGGCCGGTGATTCATGGGGTCTCCTTTCGGGTTTAGGCCGCGGATTATCTTCCTGCCACAATCCAGCCAATTCTCGCCGCGCCCGATGAAGCCGGGATTTGACCGCGCTGACCGTCAGATGCAACGCCTCGGCAATCTCGGTTTCCGAACAGTCATGCCAATAGCGCATGATGATCGCGGCACGATCGGTTCCATCCAGACGTTTCAATAAACCTTGTATTCGTTCGCGTTGTTCGCTGTGCATCATTTCCGATTCGGGATTGGGCGCATCGGCATCCGGTAACTCCAAACTGTTTTCATCTTCCTCCGCGTCCATCGAAACCATGGAGAATTTGCGGCGACGCAGACGGTCGATGCAATAGTGCGCGGCAATGGATAAGAGCCAGGTTGCGAAGGAACGCTTTTGATCGTAGCGGTGGAGATGTTGAAAAGCCCGTAGAAAAGTTTCCTGCGCCGCATCCTCTGCGGACTCTGCATCACCCAACATGCGATAGCACAAGTTGTACACATGCGTCTGATACGCTTCGACCAGTTTGGTGAATGCTTCGTCATTGCCGTGTTGCGCCTGAATTACCCAGGTCATTTCTCCGTTCACTTTTCTCCTGATGGCTTTCTACTTTACTATACGACGCGAGATGAAGGAAGTTGCGGAAATTTCAAGAAGGAACGGAAGCCTTTTTTGTTGATGGTTCGATCATCCCGATCAATGCAATGCTGACTAACGCGAAAACTCCGGCTGAAAAAAATAGGATCATATATCCGTTCCATGAACCGGGAGCGGCGTTGTTGAATATATCCCATAATGCACCGGCCGCGCGCGCCACCACGCCCGCGCCGGCAGTTGCCAAATTTGTCAGACCGAGATATTTGCCGGCTTCATCGGGCGGAGCCAACTTGTTGGCGAGAGTCCAGTTGGCGGTCAGGAAGAGACCGACGCCCGCACCGAGGATACTGCCGAAGAGCAGAATCGTTCCTTGCGTGCGCCCGAACCATAATAAAACGGATCCTAGCGCCGCAACCACGCTGGCAACGATCAGTACGCGATTCATGCCCCAGCGATGGATCAGCCATCCGCCCGCCGCGGCAAAGACAATCAGAGAAATGGTTACGATGCCAAGCAAAATACCGGTATCACGCGGCGGATCAGCCACATTGAGAACGTCGCGCAGATAGTTTTGTGCAAACGCTTGAATGCCATAAACGCCGAGCAAAAAAACAAAGCGTTGACCGATGAGCCACCAGTACCCGGTGTTGGCGCTGAAATCAATATGAAATGAATCAAGCATCTCTTTCCACGCGTTGACGTTTGGGCGCGTCGATGGTTGTTCATGCGTTCCGAAAATCGTAATCGCCGCGCTGATTAACATAATGCCGATAATCAACGCCATGACCAACCCGGCATATTCGGCTTTGGAGCCGAGCAAAATTCCAGTGACGATCACGGCTACGGCCGCACTGCCCATGTCAATAAAAATCTTCAAGCCGCTGGCTTGCGCCAATTGCTCTTGAGGAACCACGTCCGGCATCAATCCTTGTGTGGGACCATGTGCGATATTTGAACTCAGTTGCAATCCAAGATAGCCGATGAATATCCAAGTCAATCCGCCCGCCCAGCCGATGATGGCGAGGAACACAAAATCAAATAATGTTCCAAGCGTGATCCACGGCCGACGACGCCCCCAGCGC
>DATCTP010000167.1:0-4593 GCA_036567885.1 Anaerolineales bacterium
CATCAGCGGCTCCTCGCAATGGCATGTCGTGCAAGGTTGCTTCAACAATACCGACCGGAGTCTCGATTTTATAAGAACCGGGACTGATTCGTCCGAGATACGATAATGATGCAACCAAGCCAATCGTGCCGTGTCCGCACATGCCGAGGTAGCCGACATTGTTGAAGAAGATCACGCCGAATTGACATGAGGAATCAGATGGAGGGACAAGCAGCGCGCCGACCAATACATCCGAGCCGCGCGGTTCGTTGAGAACCTGGGAGCGGAAGGCGTCGTGATTCGTTTTCAGCCGCGATAATTTGTCGGCAACGGAACCAGAGCCGAGGTCGAGGGAAGATGCGTCGGCAATTAAACGGGTTGGCTCGCCGCCGGTGTGAGAGTCAAGGAATGAGATACGGTTCATGATTTCCTTATTGTCATTGCGAGGAGCCGCTTTGCGGCGACGTGGCAATCTCGCCTAACATCAAACAATCAATTGCATAATAACTTGAGATTGCCGTGCTCGGTCTCGATACGTGCTTCGACAAGCTCAGCACTACTCGACCATCGCTCGCAACACTTGCACCTGCGCTGCAAGTGCAGGTGTGACATTAGCTATTAGCGATTCTAAATACGCGTTCGAACTCAATGCGATCAGCATCGGTCAAGGGCAAAAGCGGACGACGTGGAATGCCAACCGGAATGCCGAGCAGTTCACAGCCGCGCTTGACCTTTTGGGTGTAACCGCCACTTTCGAGGTTGCGCATGAGCGGCAGAAGTTTGTTCATGAGGGCGCGGGCTTGGACGAAATCACCGGCGAGGGCGGCATTCAACACGTCCGCGTGCTGACGCGGCGCGCACGAAGCCGCACCGCCAATCCAGCATTGCGTGCCCCACAAAAAATAATCGAGAGCTTCATCGTCCGAGCCGCAAATCATTTGATAACGCTCGCCGTAACGCAAGCGCATTTCATAAACGCGCGACATCTCGCCGCTGGCTTCTTTGATGCCGATGACGTTTTTCTGTTCGGTCAAACCGTCGAGCACTTCGTAACCGACTTCGGTTCCGGCGCGCCACGGAAAGTTATATAGCACGATGGGAATGCTGACCGACTTCGCCACGTCGCGATAATGCGATAAGAGTTCGCGTTGATTGGGACGCGAATACGGCGGGACGGCGACCATCAAGGCGTTATAGCCCATCTTTTCAGCAAGCTGCGAATAGCGGATCACATCACGCGTCGCGCCGGAATTGGTTCCGGCGATGAGCGCCGCGCGACCTTTGGCGTAATCCTTGACGAAACGAAATAACTCCAAGCGTTCGTCATCGTTCAACGCGTAAACTTCGCCCGTGGTGCCGCCGGGCACGAGACCAACCACGCCGTTAGCGAGCACAAAGTCAATCAGCTTTTTCAAGGTTTCGTAGTTGATGGATTCATCGTTATTGAACGGTGTAACAATGGGTGCATAGATTCCTTTGAGGTGCATGAGGGCTCCAGTTGTAAAGTAACTTGTAACCAGTGGTCAGGTGTGGAAGTTTACTTGCCCCAGTGGAAGTAGGCAAGAGGATAATCTTGGCTTTAAAGTTGAACGCAAAAGACATAGGAATATTTGAAAAATTCACAAGTCTTATTTTGAGATACGTTTTACTAATTCATTTTATTGTTTTCAGCCAATATAGAATTCTAGAAACCAATGCGCCTATAAGAATGCCCAATATTTCCCCATATGTATTGATTGCCGAATATGAATATGTTGCAAGTATTTTATCAAATAGGTTCCACATAACAGGAGGTCCCAGCAAAGAACCTGCGATTAGTGGCACTATACTAAATTTATTAGGATATGTTAGGAATCCTGCTATGATACCTGTAACAAGAATGGGGATCATTGGATCGCTAGAGAAGGGTATAAAGAAAAAAAGACTGAATTCAAGTAATATGGCCAACAATATTCTCGCCCACCATGAAAATAGATATGCGGTGCTTTCCTGAGCGAGAAAATGTTGAGTTTCTTCCTTTGCATTTTGTTCGGATTCAATCCTTATGCGTTCTAATCTTTCTTCTTCCACTTTCCGTTTGGCTAACCAATCAGCACCCTCCTCAACCTTTCGTTTGGTTCCCAGTGAGTAGGTCAAGTTTGGCACAACCGTCTCTTTCGGGTTCGAAACCCGACCTACGGGAAGTGTTTCAAATTTAACGTTCAATGCTTCAGCACGCCTTTTCAAACTAACTAACAATCTTCCAAATGCTCGTTCTCGTTGACCTTCAAAATAATCCGCATATTGCCATGCGCGCAATCGGCGCGGTGGCTCGCATTCTTCCAAACGCACAGGAATAATAAATAAAGTGCCTTCGGGTTTGTAATCGGCGTAATCTAAAGCGGTTTTAATTTCTTTTTGAACATATCCTTCTTTGGTAATCGAACCTTTGGAAAGGCAAACTATGATCGCATCAGCAGCTTCTACAGCCTTTTCGATCTCTAAGTTCCAATCTTGCCCTGGGTAAAGTTCTTCTTCATCTAGCCAAGGTTCAAGCCATGCTTCGGCGCGCAGTTTTTGGTACAACTCGCGCACAGCTGGTTTGTCGTTTGACGAGTGACAAAGGAAAACGCGAAGAGGTCGGTTAGTGGTGGTCATGAGTTTATCCATGCAATAGATTTATCAAATTATAACTTCTCTGCACTAATCCAAGCCGTATTTTCCTCGGCTTCGATTTTCACGCTTGCATCGGATGGAAATAATGCCGCAATCTCTGAAGGGTCAAGAAAATGACTGCGCATCAACGCAAGTTTTTCTGCCACCGCGATCATCTTAACCGCGAAGGTTCGCAAGTCAGGTTCTTCGATCACCAGTCTACCGCCGGGTTTGAGCACGCGGTAAAGTTCGCGAATCGTCTCGGCTTGATTCACAACATGATGCAAGGCGTCCACCATTAACACGCGGTCAAAAGAGTTATTGGTAAATGGTAAATGTTCCGTTTCTGTTGAAGTTGTCACCAGATTCTTCTGGCGTGCCTGCGAAAGCATGCCCCACGAAACATCTGCCACGATGACCGAGCCAACATGCGGACGAAGCGCCGAAGCGACGCGTCCCGTGCCGCCGCCCGCGTCCAAGAGAATGCCGGCGTGAGGCAAATCCAATATTTGGAGCATTTTGTCCAAGCTGGTAAATTGAATCACTTGATCGTAGAATGGCGCGAGAAAATTGAAATGAGAATTCATGGCAGATAAAACTCATCCTTAAATTTTTGAAGCAAATCACCGGGCGCGCCGATTTCAAAAGGAAGATGAATTATTGCCTTCGCTTTCAGAAAATGTTCTTTATCGTGCGTCACAAACCAATCCGCTTTAGCGCGGATCGCTTCGGTAAGCACGCGCGCGTCAGGCACATAAGCGACCATTCTGCGAGCAGACTCGATTTGTTTTGATGTCGGTGCGGAGACCGTCTGCACTTTTCCGATTTCCAATAATTGCGCCAGCAAAGGCAATGACGCGGGCGCTTTTCTGCGAACGACTTCATCCGCTTCACGCAGAACGTTGGGACCGACCATCAATTCCAATAATTCCGCTTCCCCCAATAGAAATAATTTACGCGCTCCGCCCGCGGAAGAAAGTACCGCGGCAAACAACACACTGGTATCCAGAAAAACCCTAACGCTTTTTCGAGTCATATTCGGCTCGGACTTCGCGCAATGCCGTTAGCATGGATTCGAGCGTCTGACCGGATTCCCGCCATTCACGCGCTAGCTTGTTGGCGATCTCATCCACGCGTGAACGCCGCGGACTCATCACGAAGACGCCTTCCCCGAGATCGATCAGGGTCAGCGTATCGCCTTCGTCGATGCGGTTTTGTTCGCGTAGTTCCTTCGGCAGAGTGATCAAACCGCGTCGAACCACCTGGACTTTGAACGTATTGTTCATTTTCACTCCTATCTGACTATCTGATTTTCAGTATATCAGATAGTCAGCGCCCGTCAAGAGCAGGATTGCGGTTCTCCCTTTCGAATCGATTCCACCGCCGCGAACGTGGCTTTTGTCACGCCGACCAATTGCTCGTAAGGAATCGGCGGCTGTCCGCCTTCGCGGATGGATTTGGCAAAGGCAATCATTTCATTCTTCCAGCCCTTATCCTGCGCGAGTTTGACCACTTTCCGCTTTCCATTCTCCACCATCTCTAATTTTCTAAAGTCATCTAACGCCGCGATCTTGCCGCCACAAAAAACTTCGATGCGTTCTTTGGGAAAAGACTTATCGCCGTTGGCGAGATAATCCACGACGCCAATCGAACCATCGGGAAATGTAAATGTCATCGAGACATTGTCTTCGCGGTATTTGCCGTTATCCGGCAATGTATGAGCAGTCACTGAAACAGGCGCCGCGCCGACGAGGAAGGTGATGAAGTCAATGAAGTGACAGGCTTCGCCGATGATGCGTCCTCCGCCGAGGGCTGGGTCTTGAGTCCAATGATTCAATGGAATGTAACCGGCATTGACGCGGTAATGAACGTGCATCGGTTCAGTATAATCTTTATAGAAATCCGAAAGTTGTTGAGCGAGCGGAGCAAATCTGCGATTGAAACCAACGGTAAGTAGGGGCGACTCGCGAGTCGCCCCTA
>DATCTP010000168.1:0-4448 GCA_036567885.1 Anaerolineales bacterium
CCTCCGCTGAATAGCGCTGGTAGATCGGACTTAAGTCTAACTGACCAATCGTATCAACCACGAACCGGGCCAAGTGTTCCGGAGGCAAGACTTCCGATATCTAGATATCAACATTTAATACTTCTTCGTAATTGGCGGTCCTGAATTTTCGGCTCATCTTCCAAGTCTACTACTTTCTAACTTTGTTCTCCGACAAACTGCTAGATCACGTTCCATTCCTGTAATGAAATCATATTCCACAATCCCCTTGCCATTGGTCGAATAAGTAAACTTCACACCCATCATTTCAGCATACTGAATAGCTTGCTGTAATCTATCGCCTGCATTTTTATATTCTGCTTTTTCTTCCACAACTGCAATCGGAATATTCTGTCGAATGAACAACACGTAATCAGGTCGTAAGCCTTCTTTGCGAGTGTATCTGTCACCAATCGGCACGATGCGCCCAGGCTTTAACACCATCTGCTCGGTGATGAAATCATCCTCCATCTGGAAGATTTTAATTTTGGTAAAACGTAGGTGCGGCAAGTATCGGCTTCGTTCATTGTCCCTGCTTGTTTGGATGGGACAAGCATAAATCCAAACCTGAGAGAGCGCAAGCCCATCCTTTTTCTTCTTTGAAATAAGAAGGATGGGGCAGCCACAGGTGGGGGTATTCTCCAAAGGCGCTTAAGCGGAGCTTGAGCGAAGCTACAGCGAAGGTACCCCCCAAAAAGGATGCTCCCAAACCCGGCTGTATACCCCCATATATGGGAACGTACCTTTTCCTTTCGGTTTGACTCTTCTCCTTATCCCTGCTATTATCTTTGACATGAAAGCACAAAAATTAACGCTTCGCCAGCGGTTTTGGCAATGGGTTCAGGATTTCTCACGTTGGTTCAAGCCGGGGCTGGGTATCAAGCGTTGGATGTTGGTAATTCTAGCGGGGATCACGTTGCTCGGCGTGGGACTTGGAATATTTTTGCTAGAACTTTATCGTACCAATACCAGCAACTCGGCAATTCTCACTTTCCTTTCGATTGCGAGCCTGCGTTTCCTGCCGCGCATTGTGCGCGTACTGATCTTTGGCGGGTTGGGGATCGGCTTGGTTGTTTATGGGATTTGGGGACTCAACCGCTCTCTCCTGCGCCCGTTCCTGCGACCCGGACATACGGTGATTGATCAGCTCTCCGATTTTCGCCGCCGCGACCGCGGTCCGCGCGTGGTGGCTATCGGCGGCGGACACGGCTTATCTACATTATTGCGCGGGCTGAAAGCGCACACGCGCAATCTCACGGCGATTGTTACCGTCGCCGATGACGGCGGCTCATCGGGACGATTGCGCGAAAGCTTCGGAATTCTTCCGCCCGGTGATATTCGTAACTGCCTCGCGGCGTTATCCAACGATGAAGCCTTGCTGACACAACTCTTTCAATATCGCTTTAGCGGCGCGCCCGGACTCGAAGGTCATTCGTTCGGGAATCTTTTTATCACGGCATTGAGCGATATCACCGGAAGCTTTGAAGAAGCGATTGCGGAATCAGGACGGGCGCTTTCCGTCAGCGGGCGCGTCTTGCCCTCGACCTTGCACGATGTCCGTTTAGTGGCCGATGTGCGCCTGCCATATGTGGTTAACGAAGTCAGAGTGCAGGGTGAAAGTAAAATCCCCGATGTGGCGGGACGCGTTCGACGGGTCTGGTTGGAACCGAATAATCCGCCCGCCTTTCCTCCGGTCTTGCAAGCCATCCTGAATGCGGATTTGATCGTGATCGGGCCCGGCAGTCTTTATACAAGCCTGTTGCCGAATTTGCTAGTCCCCGATCTGCTGGCGGCTATCCATGCCAGCCGCGCCGTAAAAGTGTACGTTTGCAATATTGCCACGCAAACCGGGGAAACCGATTTATACACGTGCTACGATCATGTGTACGCCTTGGAAGAACAGGTGGGGAAGGGCTTTTTCGATGTGGTGTTGTGCAACGAAAATTACGAAGGCAATTTGGGTTCGACTTCGCAATGGGTGCGAGCCGATGAAAGGTCGCGCGCCGATACGCGGCTGTACTGCGGTGATCTGGTGGATGAAGAACATCCGTGGCGGCATGATTCGGTCAAGCTTTCGCAAACCCTGATGGATTTGTTTTACGAACGCACGGGTCCGTTAAGCGACCACCCCGCGTGACAAATATCAGTGGTCAAACCCGCTTATTTGAATTAGAATTCACAAAGGAATAAAAATCTGCTCATGTCTTGTATGACATGATGCTAAAAATCTATCTGGAGGCTAACATGGCAGTCAAAGTTGGTATTAATGGCTTTGGGCGAATAGGTCGGCAAGTTCTGAAGGCAATCCGAGATTATTACCCCAAAGAGCTTGAGATTGTAGCGTTCAACGATGTCGGCGACCTGCCGACGATGGCGCACTTGCTCAAGTACGATTCGAATTATGGCCGCTTCAACGGAACGGTTGAAGTCGCCGATGACGCGCTGGTTGTGGATGGCAAAAAGATCAAGGCGTTCAAGGAAACCGATCCTTCCGCGATCCCGTGGGGCAGTTTGGGAATTGACATTGTCATCGAGTCAACCGGCTTGTTCACCATCAAGGAAGACGGCGTCAATAAAAAAGGCAA
This sequence comes from Anaerolineales bacterium, assembly GCA_036567885.1. Taxonomy (GTDB): domain Bacteria; phylum Chloroflexota; class Anaerolineae; order Anaerolineales; family Villigracilaceae; genus Fen-1038. The sequence continues at coordinate 2,604 of DATCTP010000168.1, forward strand.
GACGGTCAAAGGCGCGGTCAACCACATCACCAAGGGCGGCGCCAAGAAAGTCATCATTTCCGCTCCGGCTGAGGGCGAAGATTTGACCATCGTGCTGGGCGTCAACGAAGATAAATATGATCCCAAGAAACATCATGTTCTTTCGAACGCGTCCTGCACGACCAATTGTCTTGCTCCTGCAGTGAAAGTGGTTCATGACAAATATAAGATCAAGCGCGGCTTCATGACCACCATTCACTCGTACACGAACGATCAAAAGATTCTCGATCTTCCGCATTCCGATTTGCGCCGGGCGCGCGCTGCCGCCATGAACATCATCCCGACTTCCACCGGCGCGGCGAAAGCCCTCAAGCTGGTTATTCCCGATCTGGCAGGCAAGTTCGACGGGTATTCTCTGCGCGTTCCAACCTCGACGGTTTCCGTAGTTGATTTCACAGCTGAACTTGAAACCGGAACCACGACGGAAGAACTCCGCCAGTTATACCGCGACGCTGCAAAACTGCCGCGCTTCAAGGGCATTTTGCAGGCTGTAGATGAACCGCTGGTAAGCGTTGACTATAAAGGCGATCCGCATTCCTCGTCGGTTGACCTGCCGTTCACTATGGTGCTTGGCAAGGAAAAGAACGACTTCATCAAAGTCGTAGCTTGGTACGATAACGAATGGGGTTACTCCGTTCGTACCGCCGATCTCACGGCAATGATTGCGAAATCGCTTTGATAATTGGTAGGGGCACGGCGTCGCTGTGCCCCTACTCTATACACCTATGAACAAAAAAACTGTAAAAGATATTGACATCAAAGGCAAACGCGTATTGATGCGCGTGGACTTCAATGTTCCGATGGAAGGCGGCAAGGTCACCGATGATAAACGCATCAAGGCTTCGCTGCCGACCATTCAATATGTACTCGATCAGGGCGCGTCGTTGATTCTGATGAGTCATCTGGGGCGACCGAAGGGCGGTCCTGATCCGGAATTCAGCCTGCGCGCCGCTTCGGAAGTTTTATCTACATTGTTGGGCAAACCCGTTAAGATGGCATCTGATTGCGTGGGTCCTGAAGTCGAGAAGATGGCGAAGGCACTCAAGCCCGGTGAAGTGTTGATGCTGGAAAACACGCGCTTCCATGCCGGTGAAGAAAAGAATGATCTTGATCTTGCAAAGCAAATGGCTTCGCTGGGCGATGTATATGTCAATGATGCGTTTGGTTCGGCGCATCGTGCTCATTCTTCCACAGAAGGCGTGGCGCGATTCCTTCCGGCTGTCTCCGGCTTTTTGATGGAGCAGGAATTGGAATATCTTGGACGCGCCGTTTCGAATCCTGAACATCCATATATTGCCATTCTCGGCGGTGCGAAGATCAGCGACAAGATTCTGGTCGTGGAAACCTTGCTATCCAAATGCGACAAGTTGATCATCGGTGGCGGCATGGCGAATACATTCCTCGCGGCAAAGGGCTATGCCATGCAGGATAGTCTCGTTGAGGCCGGTTCTGTGGATACCGCAAAATCAATTATGTCAAAGGCTGGAAATAAATTGTTGTTGCCAGTGGATGCGGTGATCGCCGATAAATTTGAAGCCGAAGCAAATAGCAAAGTGGTGGATGCAGATAAAGTCCCGGCTGGCTGGCGCGTGATGGACATCGGACCGAAATCCATCGAGGCATTCAAAGCCGCATTGAACGGCGCCAAGCTAATTGTCTGGAATGGCCCGATGGGAGTCTTCGAGATGCCGAAGTTCGCCGAAGGCACGTTTGCCATCGCGAAATTGTTGGCGGCCTCCGGCGCGACCACCGTGATTGGCGGCGGAGATTCTGCCAGCGCGGTCAAGAAAGCCGGTGTTGCCAAAC